>NZ_JBEPLT010000014.1:0-40568 GCF_040545385.1 Bartonella japonica | reverse complement strand
GAAGAAGCATTTCCACGATCATCCTTGCTTGTGATGAAAGCTTCTGTTTGATCTCAAAAATTGTGCTCATGTTTATTCGTCGTTGTAGTTGATAAGATTACGGTAAAGAGCATCATCATCACTGCCATGAGATGCTGGTTTTGAGTGAGGCGCAACCGTGGAGCGAGAAGCAAAAAAAATAAGTTTTTCATGATGGTTTTTTATCCGTTCGATTTCCCAGCGATACCAGTTGCGCCATGTGGCTTGCCAATCTACTTTCAGAGCTTCTTTACCGCTTTTAGCTTTCCAGTAATCGCGAAATTTCTTTTCTTGCCAACGGGCTTGTTCTTCACTCAAACCTTCTAAAACCGCTGCGCTGATGTCTGCTTGCCAATCCGAAGGAAGACGCTGTCCTTTAGGGGGGGATATCCGGCTTTTGGATTTCCTGCTTACTTTCTCAGGGGGGGCTAAGGGGGATACAGGGCTGCCTGGGGTAGCCGCTTTTCCCAATAGCGCGCAAGAGCCTTCTATCCTTTCTTGCTTACTGGCGAGAAGAGAAGAAGATAGGGAGGAAAATGAAGACTCTTGATCTCGCTCCTCTTTTTCATCTCCCTTGATCAAAAAAAATTGCTTTTCTGAAACACCGTAAGGTGTTTCCTTTTCTTCTTCCTTCTGAGATTCTGAGTTTTGTCTAGCATCTCTTACACTCTCGTTGAGCAGGTGTTGAAATTGTTCATTGATTTTCTTGCGTTTTTTTGCCGAAGAACGACCCGCAAAGGATTTTTGTTCAAGCAATTTTGTACGCTCATAAAAAACATTTTCGCAACGCTTATTCCATAAACCATTGGCTAAATTTAAAATCTTTCCCTCTTTTATAAGCATTTTTAAAACACTCTCAAAAGTACGCTTGTCACAACCGCAAAGACGCGCTAAACGTTCTTGTGATAATTCTAGTGGACGACCACGTGCGTACATCTCGTTGAGAAGAATCGTATAGATTCCAATTTCGTGTGCACGCATTCCACGAACGCCTCCTAGAAAATCATTTTGATACCAACAAACATAGGGAAGCGTAGACGATTCATAGTGAGGAGTTTCTTGTTGATGAACATTTTTCATGCTTCAAGCTACTTTCTTCTTTATATATTTCCAGTGACAATAAAATTGGAAAAAAATGTTGTTATGCGTGCGTTAGCATTCGATTGAAGTTTTTGTGATTTTAGTAAAATGACTGTCATTATGTCGTGATGTGTTCTCTTCAATGACAGGATTTTTAAAACTGCTTTATGAAAGCAAACCTATGGTTGTTGAGATGGTTAGGTAAATACAGACTTACAGCCTGAAATTGCTTAGGTGGTAAAGGGTAAAAAGACAAAAACTTCTTAAAATTATGGCTTTCGGGGGGCGCCTTTTACATCCTTTGGGGTGATAAAATGTTTTTTGGACCCGAAAATAAATGTTATCTCTCCCAAAAAAAATAAAATTTATTTTCTTAATTTTATCCTTTTTAAAGGATAATGCAAGCCCGTTTTACAAAAAGGACGTGTTTTTTTTTAAAGACGCGCTATATGGTGAGATTATGAATATCGATGGTTGGCGTCAAAGATTAAGCGAAGCGCTTGAGAAAAGTGGACGGTCAAAAAGATCTGTTTCCCTCGCAGCCGGTAAAGGCCCAGGGTACCTTCATTCTATCCTAGCAGAAGGAAAAGAACCAACAATTGAATCTTTAGTTCGTGTTTGTCATGAAATTAATATCAGTGTGAATCATATCCTTTATGGGCAGGGAGTAAGTTCTAACGATAAAGAATTTATAGATCTTATTTCAAAGCTTTCTCCTGAAGAGAAACAGGCGGTTTTGACTCTTTTGCGGAGATCAAATGGCGAAGAACTAAAATAATCTCTTTTTGTGTTTTCTCATCAAGTTTGTGCCAGTGTCTTATTAATTCTAAATCATTCATTTTATTTCTCCTGTCTATGGGGGGTTATATTAAGTAAGAACAAATGGAGAACGGCATAAAGATATATGCTGAATAGAAAAGGAGGTGTTTTATTGATATATATGTTTTTTGAATGCTACAAAGATTAAAAATTTATCTTTTATAAAGGACAAAACTATTGACATCTCTTCCATAGAGGATATAAGACTAACGCTATATTTGAGCTTGTCAACTATCTAAAGGGGGAAATCATGAAAAATATTCCATTCGTTAAAGAGGATGAAGTTATCATCATTATTTGTGAAGATGAAAAAAGTGATGCTTATGAGGGAATTATCGATCAAGTCGAAGAAGTCCTCGAATATATCGAAGAATATGAAACTGTTCAAAAAATCTTGCGACTCGATCTCACAACACTTCATGCAGAAGATGTGAGTGAACAACTTGCTGATGCATATGTCGCAAATTATGAAATGGACGAACAAGATATTCAACTTCAACCATTTGTTCTTAACAGTGATGCTTATCATGTTTACTTAGATCAAAAAGCTGCGCGTGAGTATGAAGATAATCTCTATGGTTCTTACGAAAAACAACATCGTTTGCGCCCATGTGATGTCTTAGATGATTATTGGTGGTAAGAAATAACGGGAAGTTATTTCAAAACTTCTTCGATTCTACTGCTCTGGAAATATCCAAAATACAATCAGAATTGAACCACAAAAACACAGTGCAATTCTCTTCATATCGAGTTCATAGCAAGATGCAGAATCTGGCGAGAAAAATTTGCCAAAAAAATATTTCTGTAACGATTTTTGTATCCTGTAACAATATGCCTGTAACAATATGCCTGTGACAGCATGCCTGTGACAGCATGCCTGTAACAGCATGATTGAGAGAGAATTTGAACCGATCACTATAAGGATGCAGACTTTTTTATAAGATTGCTTCTTAAATGATCTCAAAGGTTTAAAGTTTTGTTGGTCTCATAGGAGGGGGTGGGAGAGATTGGGCGTGGAAGATGTTAGGGGCTTGCTTTGGGGGAAGCATGAGGGGAGGTGATAAAGGTTAAGATTAATCAATGACAATATATCGTAAACCTCAAAATAGTGGAGGTTTCAAAGCAAATGGAGAAGGTTGCAAAGAAAAAACTTCAAAAAAGGAGGAGATAAAAAATTATGCCAATTATTATCGATTGTATTCAGGGATCAGCACAATGGCAGCAAGCACGCAATGGCTTGATTACCGCTTCTTTGTTTGAAATGGTTGTGGCACGAAAAAAACAGGGGCAAAAAACTTCAAAATATCAATCCGTTATGATGAAACTCGCTGGAGAAAGAATCACGGGAAAAACCGTTGATGAGGGGACAACACTTGCTATGCGACGCGGAACCGAATTAGAACCAGGTGCACGGCAGCTTTATGGAACGCTGACCAATACAAAGCCTGAATGTATTGGTTTTGTTATTACTGAAGATCGTATGAAAGGTTTTTCTCCAGATGCTTTTATTGGAACAAATGGGGTGCTGGAAATCAAAACTAAAAAACCTGAAATCTTGATCCCTCATTTTTACCAAAAGAGTTTTCCAGAGGAGCATAAAGCACAATGTCAGGGAGGATTATGGATTGCTCAACGTGAATGGGTGGATTTGATGCTTTATTGGCCTGATATGCCACCTCTCATTAAGCGTGCTTATCGTGATGAAATTTATATTCGCAAACTTGAAAGTGAAATTAGTCGTTTTAATGAGGAGTTGGAGATTATGGTCCAAAAAATTAAGTCTACTCATACAGGGTTTAGCATAAGAATAGAAAATGTCCTGAAAGAGAGCAAAAAAGAACGTACAACAGTTAAAAATCAGGGAAAAGAGCAGAGGGAGTGTAGGAGGAATGTAGGGGGAAGATGTGGTGTGAGAGGAGTGTCAGGGAGTTGTCGGGGGAAGTGAGATATGAGAGGAGTGTCAGGGAGTTGTCGGGGGAAGTGAGATATGAGAGGAGTGTCAGGGAGTTGTCGGGGGAAGTGAGATATGAGAGGAGTGTTAGGGGAGTTGTCGGGGGAAGAGAGATATGAGAGGGGTGTCAGGGAAGTTGTTCGGGGGAAGTGAGATATGAGAGGAGTGTTAGGGGAGTTGTCGGGGGAAGAGAGATATGAGAGGAGTGTCAGGGAAGTTGTTCGGGGGAAGTGAGGTGTGAGAGGGGAGTCAGGGAAGTTGTTCGTGGGAAGTGAGGTGTGAGAGGAGTGTCAGGGAAGTTGTTCGGGGGAAGAGAGATATGAGAGGGGTGTCAGGGAAGTTGTTCGGGGGAAGAGAGATATGAGAGGAGTGTCAGGAAAGTTGTTCGGGGGAAGAGAGATATGAGAGGAGTGTCAGGGAAGTTGTTCGTGGGAAGTGAGGTGTGAGAGGAGTGTCAGGGAAGTTGTTCGGGGGAAGTGAGGTGTGAGAGGAGTGTCAGGGAAGTCGTAAGGGGAAGTGAGGTGTTAAATGATCATTAATAGTCCCCCCCTAACCGTCTTTGGATAGCGGTTTTGTGCGTGGACTTCATAACTTAAGAATTGCTTCTATTTTTATCCTTATCTTATTCTAGTCGTCTTCCTCTCTCATTCTCTCATATTTTTCTTCTTCCCTCTCTCTTCTTCTTCTTCTCTCATATTCTTCTTCTTCTAGTCTTCGCGCTGTTGCTTCGTTTTCTCTTGCAGCTCGTTCCCTTGCAGTTTGTTGCATTCTTTCTTTTTCTTTTGGTGTTTTATCTGCGTTCTCAATAATTGTCCCGACTATACAAATGAGAGCTACTAGGACGAGCAGAAACAGAAAACCATAAAGTGACATAGTCATTTCTCCTTGTTTTTTTGATTTTGTTTTTCTCTTTTTTAAATGAGGTGATTATTCTGAGAGTGAGGACTATTGTGAGAATGGGAATGAAACCGATACATTCTCTTTATAAGGAAGAGATCGTAAAACCCCATAGGCGTAACAGAGGTGGCGCCAGCTCGATATCTCATCACTTTTTTACAGATGTTTGGTTTCGTATTTCCCATAAAGCGCTGTAAATGGTACAAAAATTGTATGGAATGGTGCTGCGAGAGAGGATTGAACTCTCGACCTCTCCCTTACCAAGGGAGTGCTCTACCACTGAGCTACCGCAGCATTTTTCAATCTTCGCGCTGTCTTGTGCCATATTGTCATAAAATAGGCAAGAGAACATTTGTATCTTCTTGAAAGAAAACCTGTCTTGTGTCATGACATGTATCTCTTATAACACGGCTGTGAGTTGCTTAAAGAAGCTCAATACTATTCAAAAGGTTGTGCAATGATACAGATGCATCAAAGACAAAAGCAAGAAAAGTCAAGCCAACAAGAAGAAAAGGAAAAACGGCGACAGGAAAGACTCGCCAAACAATTGCGTCAAAACCTAAAACGCCGAAAAGAACAAAGTCGAAAAAGAGCACAAACAGAATCGTAAAACAATGTTTTTTACAGCGTTTTGCAACCAAACTTCTCAATGATTCGTTCTAACATTTTCGATTCATTTTCATAATGACTCGGATGAAATCATTTGGATTGGTTCTTAAACCATATAAAAGAATAGCTTCCCAAGGGGATAGAACCTTTGGAAGGGGAAAAGCAAAGGGAAAGAGGGAAAGTATTATGGATTCTATTCAAATCATTGGAGGAAAAAAACTCACAGGAACGATCCCTATTTCAGGGGCAAAAAATGCTGCATTGCCTCTTATGATTGCTGCGTTGCTTACCGAAGAAACCCTAACTTTAGAAAATGTTCCTCATATGGCTGATGTCGAATTGCTCATTCGTATTCTCAATAATCATGGAATCGCATATGCTGTTGATGGACAAAAACCAAACCATGATTGTGTGGATTCAAGAACAATCCATTTTACCGCACAAAAAATAACAACAACACGTGCTCCATACGAATTGGTGAAAAAAATGCGCGCAAGTTTTTGGGTGATCGGACCCCTACTTGCGCGATGCCGAGAAGCCTATGTTTCCCTCCCTGGAGGATGCGCTATCGGAACAAGACCCGTCGATTTTATTCTCGAGGGACTTAAAAAACTCGGAGCACGTGTGACTATCGAAAATGGATATGTCCATGCTAAAGCTCCAAAAGGATTAAAAGGCGCTCACTATCATTTTCCTAAAGTGACCGTTGGTGGAACACATGTGATGCTCATGGCGGCTGTCACCGCAAACGGAACAACAATCCTCGATAATGCTGCTCGTGAGCCAGAAGTCACAAACCTTATTCAGGCTCTCAACGCTATGGGGGCAAAAATTACCGGTGAAGGAACAAAAACTCTCACCATTCAAGGCGTGAAAAAACTCGGGGGGGCAAGAATACGCGTCATCGCTGATCGAATCGAAGCTGGAACTTATGCAATAGCGGTTGCTATGACCGGAGGCGAAGTATTGCTCAAAAATGCTGAGCATAAACACATGACTCAAGTGTTCAAAGCTTTACAAAAAACCGGACTCAATATCGAAATAAAATCTCAGGGAATTTCCGTTAAACGAAATCCACGGCAAACAAAAATAATACCTGTTGATATCAAAACAGGACCTTATCCAGATTTTCCAACCGATCTCCAAGCCCAATTTATGGCCTTGATGACGCGCGCTCAAGGAACAGCTCGTATCACCGAAACCATTTTTGAAAATCGCTTCATGCATGTTCAGGAACTTACACGTCTGGGGGCTCAGATAAAGCTCAATGGACAGACTGCAACTGTTTATGGAATAGAAAATCTGCAAGGTGCACCAGTGATGGCCACTGATTTGCGTGCTTCTGTCTCTCTTGTTATTGCTGCTCTGGCTGCAAAAGGAGAAACTATTGTTAGCCGCGTGTATCATCTTGATCGCGGATTTGAGAGATTGGAAGAAAAATTAGCCCGATGTGGCGCTGTCATTCAAAGATTAACAGCTTAATCATCTTCAATATTTGAGTGGTGCGCTTATGCATGGGGACTCTTGAGGTGGTGTGCTTTTAGTATGGGGATTCTTGGGGTGTGCGCTTAGCATGGGGAATATTTGAGTGGTGCGCTTATGCATGGGGACTCTTGGAGTTTTTTTTGATGGTTTCATAAGTCTTTCTCTTTTCATGCTGTGCGTTTTTGGAAAAGCTTTTTAGTGTGTACAACATGATATTCTTTTCAAGACGGCTTTTGAAAGAACTATCTTTAACTGTATCTTTCCGGAGGTTTTTGGCGTGGCGCTTTTAGAAAGTAACTCATGCACTAGAAAGAGTGGCGCCATTGGAAATAATTGGGGAAATGGGCGTGAGAGATGTCGTAGGAGCGAGAAATGTTCTGATGAGATAGGATCAAGAATTTAGGAGCGTGAGTTGGGGGACATATTACTGTGGTGAAGAGAAGGTTGGAAAGAGTGCTGAGGGAAGTTTTCTGTGAAAAATTGGGCACAGAGCTTGGAAAAAAAAGTGCGGTGGTGTTGGAAAAAAGCGCTGAAAACAGAGTGATGGAAGCCAATAGTTGTGTGAAGCTGATGACTCAGAGTGGGGAAAAAAGCAAAAAGCTTTTTTAGTTGACTAAAGGTTTGCGATGGTCATCTGAATATGATCTATGGAATGAGGTCTGCGTGGAATGAGGTCTGCGTGGAATGAGGTCTGCGTGGAATGAGGTCTGCGTGGAATGAGGTCTGCGTGGAATGAAAACTCTAAAAATTATGCGAAGAATGTTACCAAAAATCTGGAAATTCGGTCTTTAAATGAGGACCAATCCGTACGGCAGAAACCTTTTCCGCCAAACCCGTGCGGTCTGAAAGCTCAACCGCTAAACCGCAAAGTGTTGCCGGACCTTGTGCTGGCTCAAAACGATCCTTTTTTTGCTTATAAAGAAAACGATGTAATGGTTCTTCCTTTTCCATACCAATAGATGAATTATAATCTCCACACATTCCCGCATCCGACAAGTAAGCACTGCCTCCTTCTAAAATCTGAGCATCAGCCGTAGGAATATGGGTATGCGTTCCCACAATAACACTCACACGACCATCAAGAAAATGACCAAAACATTGCTTCTCACTCGTCGTTTCTGCGTGAAAGTCAAAAATAATCACATCTGCTTGCTCTATCAAAGAGCAAGATAATAAAATCTTTTCTGCCGTTTCAAAAGGATCATGCACTTTGCACGGCATAAAAACACTCCCTAAAATGTTCGCAACAAGAACACGAGCACCATTCTTAGCCGTAAAAACACCAGAACCCCTTCCAGGAGTTTCTCTACAAAAATTGGCTGGACGTAAAAAACGGTCGCTTTCATGAGCATAATAAAGCGCTTCTTTACAGGAAAAAGCATGATTCCCCGTCGTCACAACGTCAGCTCCTACCATCAAAAGATCATGATACGTCTCCTGTTTGATACCAAAACCATCAGACGCATTCTCGCCATTGACAACAACAAAATCAAGTTTCCATTTCTCAATGAGTCGTGGAAGTTGCTCAAAGACAACCGCGCAACCCGTTGTTCCAACAATATCACCTAAAAACAAAAAACGCATAGGCGTTTTAATCACATTTTAACGTTTTAAGAAACCTTTTTCTGTAAAAATTCCTTCCACAATCAAGTCGTGTTCGGCATGGGGAATCAATCCAACTTTTTGACAGGAAAAGCCTAAACCTAATAAATGAACCTGATGTCCTTCTTTTTCAAGAGTTTTAACAGCACGATCATAATATCCTCCTCCATAACCAAGACGGTGACATTGATTGTCAAACGCTGAAAGAGGAACAATAATAAGATTCGGGATAACAATTGCATTCTCTGCTCCAGGACCTAATGTGCCAAAACGCATAGATTCTAAAATAGTCTCTTGCGAAAAGGTACGAAAAACCATGGTGCTTGAATCAAGAACTGCAGGTAATGCTAAACATCCACCACGTAACGCTATAGCCTTAAATAAAGGACGGGGGTCTATTTCTGATTTGATGGGCCAATAACCAGCCAAAATCAAATGTGAAAAATCTTCCCATTTTTCTTCAAGGCTGCGAAGCAAGTGAGAACAGGCGCGCTGCGAAAAAAGAGTACGCTCTCTAGCAGAAAGGGCATCTCGTTGGGATAAACCTTTCTTGCGTAACTGCGATCGAAACGACAAAATAGCTTGCAGATCTTTTGTATCTTGCGTCATTGTTTTTCAATCATTTTAGACCCTGCTATAAGCTGCAGGAAAATAAAGATAAACTGTCAAAAATTCCCCTGTTCCAAAAGATATTATGGTCATTCACTTCATGCGAAAAAGGATTATAATAGTTCATTTTGTATGAAAAAAAGGTGATCCACAACAGCCGATGGAAAAAGTTGATCCCGGGAACCTACACAAATAGGTGGGCGCCATATGAAAAAGCCCACGAGCTTTCTCAGGGACAGCTCCCTTGGAGATCAATACGGTCTCAGGAATACGTTATTTCCTGTCGAGAAGCGCAGAACACCTCTATGAATATAAAACAGTTTGAGAGTTTCGGCTAGATATAAAATGATCTTTATATAACGTCTTTTTAGCCAATTTGAGAGGTGAGGTTTGAGGAGACTTTGGATGCAAGAGATGTTTTTGCGCAAAGAGATTGAGAAAAAACTGATTCCGCTATGTGTAAGGAGGATTTGAAAAAATGGCAGAAAATAAGAGAGAAAAATATTGAAATGAAGACATGGAGATAGAGCATTGGCGAAAAAGTAAGAGGGAAAAATTGGGAAAGATATCTCATTTCCGTGATGATTTAAAAATCAAAAAAATACACTGTTAATTGTGTGCTTCAAGTTTCAGAGTGTAGGGAAAGTATTATAAGCGCGATTCAGTCGCATAGGAAGCCAAAATGAATTAATCCAGCCTAGGAGCATAATCTTAGAGTTAAGAAGACAAAATACAAAAGCGTGATAAATAAATCTCACGAAAGATTAAAGTGTTTGCGGAGATTGTTCGTCTAATAAAACTTCAATGCGCTTTTGCAAGTTATGCATTTGTGGATAATATTCAAGCGCCTTTTCATAAGCTTTAAGAGCAAGATGTGGACGCTCTGTTGCTTCCATGGTTATTCCAAGCTCAAAAAATGCCATGTAATTACGAGGTTCAAGTTGGAGAGCATGATGAAGGTCAATCATGGCAAGCTTAAAATCACTCAGTTGAATATGAATCCAAGCACGTCTTACCCAAGCTTCCGCATAAGTGGGTAAAAGAGCAAGAGCATTGTCAATGTAATCAAGAGCAAGACCATGATTGTCCGTGCTGATCGCATTTTCAGCCCAAGACATCAAAAGGTCAATCGTTTCACTGCCCGATTGAGACCATAAATGCTGAAGCTGTTGACTGAGCTTCTTTGCTTCAGAAGCATCGGCACAAAATTTCAATTCTTTGAGAAGGCGTACAATTTCCGCTTCTTTACGCTGCTTCGCCCCATCTGCATGCTTATGCGAAGAGGAATCAGAATCTTCAAGAAGAGTCGCTGACGAATCAGAATGTGACGTCGTCGGTGATGAGGGCTTGCTGGGAATCAGATCATCTAAGGGCAAAAACAACTGTGGAGAAGGACGATCTTGAGGAAGCGAAGGAGGATTTTGACCATATCCACTAGAGGTAAAATAAAAAAAACTTAAACAAAGCAAAAAAAATTGCCGGAAAATACAGAACCTTTGCAATTGTAAAGCTTTTGGAAAAATAAAAAATTCCATAAAAATAAGTCCTCAAAAGTCAAACTTCTCTTCGCTCTTTTCAACGAAGACTATCACCATCTAGGCTTATGTCATAAAATCACGCTCTGTACGGAATTACCGGATAACAACCTATTAACCTCATAAACTCCAAAGGTAAACTATGACTTCAGTTTTTAACTTTATACTTAATGAATGAAAAAGAAAATATATTGAGTGAATAAAAAAGAAAATAGAAATCAGGCATAAACAACATCATATCTTTATGACGTTAAATGCTCAATATGGGAAAAACGCTCAATATGGGAAGAATTTATATATGATATGGGAAGAATTTATATATGAAATTTTAAATATATATAAACACTCCCTATATTGCCGCTTCGAAAGACAAGATCTCACAAAAATAAAACAACAGGCAATAAAATGGTATCAAAAATATATTATTAAGGAAAGAAGGTTTAATGCCCACAAAAAAGCAGGCACAAAAACCATTAGCCTTGACGAGCTCTAAAACGTGGATTCGTTTTATTGAGAATATAAACACGACCCTTACGACGCACCAAACGATTGTTACGGTGGCGATCTCTCAGTGCTTTAAGTGAATTTTTAATTTTCATCAGACTCACCGTTTATACATACCTCTATAACACAACGATAAGGAAAATCCCATACTTCCACACACTGCTCTACGAACATTGTGCTATTTTGTGTTACGACACTTAAACCTTAAACACTTTACTCATTATGACTAAAAAAGAAAAGTGCACCTTTAGAATAAAGGAGCACATTCACAAATTTCATCTCTACAATGAATAAGCGAAAATTTAAAAAGCTACAACCTTTCTAACAAAAATCCTTCTTTTTGTCAAGAGATTATCTTTTGTAGATTCTATGGTGTGTTTGATACAAATTGGCACATTGGTTACATGAAATATTAGAAAGCGCAGTTACGGAAAGCGCAGTTAAATGCCAAACTTGTAGCGCTGTTACGGTGATTGATAAAACACCTCCTGTTTTCACATTTTTATGGAAGAATTTATCGGGGTAAGGAGAAATTCTTATCATTGCTTAGTACTCTTTCTGGAATAATTGGGGAAAATTGATCAATATTCCTTTTGACTAACTTTTCGTGAGGAGATCTTTTGGCTGTCGTTGATGAGGTGACCTTTTGACTGTCGTTGATGAAGATGAATGGAGTTTCTTTTTCTTTTGCGTAAAAGAGAATGCCTTTACGCAAGGGGAATCCCTTGAGGAAAGGAGAAGTGAGAGATCTTGGAAAAATTAGGGGGAAGATTTGGTCGCTGGTCCCGTTAATTGGATGATATGTCCCATCTTGCGTAGCGATTGAACAGAACTCTTGCCATATAAGTGAACAGAGGTATCCTTTTGTTTCAAAAAATATTTGAAATCATTGAGATTATTACCAAGAAGATTAATCATTTGACAATTGCTATGACGGTATGTGCTGCCCAAAGGAAGACCACAAATAGCACGAATATGCTGTTCAAACTGTGACGTTACGCATGCTTTCTGCGTCCAATGACCAGAATTGTGGACACGAGGTGCCAGTTCATTCACTAAAAGTGTACCATCTATTAAAACAAAAAATTCAATGCAAAGTACGCCAACATAATCTAAGCTATCCATTACTGCTACGCTTATTTCTTGCGCAGTCCTCTGTACGTTAGGCGGAACATACGATGGAACAAATGATTTACGAAGAATACCGTTCTCATGCTGATTTTCGGAACAATCATAAAAAATATGCTCACCTTGCTTCGTGCGTGCTGAGATAACCGAAATTTCCGATAAAAAAGGCACAATCTCTTCTAAAATCGACGGCTGTCCATGAAAAGCCGTTAAGGCTTCATCAATAGACTGCTCATCTGACTGCTTCAACATAATCTGGTTCTTTCCATCATAGCCAAAACGGCGTGTCTTCAAAAGACCATATCCATTGAATGCAGAAAGCGCTGAAACAAGAGAAGAGTGATTATCAACAGCATACCAAGAGGCCGTGCGGATGCCTTGCTTATGCAAAAATTGCTTCTCAAAAAGCCGATCTTGCGTTATCTCCAATGCTTTAGAAGAGGGGTGAACACATTTCGCGTTCTCTACATATTGAGCCGTTTGAAGTGAAAGATTTTCAAACTCATAGGTCACAAGATCACACAGAGAAATAAAACGATCTAATGCCGAAGTATCATCATAGGATGCAACAATATGATCATTGGCTGTTTGGGCTGCTGGACAATCTGGTTCAGGACAAAAAACAATCGTCCGAAATCCTAATTCTGCAGCTGCTATGCATAACATGCGTGCCAGCTGTCCTCCACCTATTAAACCAATTACACTTCTTAAAGGCAATATAGTGGAGGTGGAGAATTTTTGGGATGAAGTGGGGGTAGAGGGCGCACTGGATGCCGAGGTTGTGTGAGGCATAGAGGGGGCTATAGACGCAGAGGTTGTGTGAGGCGTGGAAGGCGCGTGAAGTGTAGAGGGCGCACTGGATGCCGAGGTTGTGTGAGGCATAGAGGGGGCATGGGGTGAAGAAAAAATGTCAGAAGATTGTGTCATTTTATACCTCAGTGATAGGAGTTTGCCCGACATTGGCTGTTTGTTGATGACGCCAATCTTGTAAACGCTGTGCTAGGGCATCATCGTAAACTGCCATGACTGCGGCCGCTAAAAGTGCTGCATTAATAGCACCTGCTTTGCCAATCGCTAATGTGCCAACCGGTATTCCTGCCGGCATTTGTACAATGGAAAATAATGAATCTTGACCAGATAAAGATTGTGAGTGCACCGGAACTCCAAAAACAGGAAGTGAAGTGAGCGCTGCTAACATACCAGGAAGATGAGCGGCTCCCCCAGCTCCAGCAATCAAAATTTTAAAACCAGACGCTTTTGCCTCTTTCGCAAATTGATAAAGACGTTCAGGGGTTCGGTGTGCCGAAACAATACGAGAAACATGAGAAATACCAAGGCAGGTTAAAATATCCGCGCTATGACGCATCGTTTGCCAATCCGATTGACTGCCCATTAAAATCGCTACATCCCATCTTTCCTTCGTCATTGCTAAATCCTTTTCAAATGTTCAATGCGATTCTTTCTTTTTATTCTTTTAGAGTTTTATACTCTACTTTGCAAAGTCAATTGATGATAGAACAACAGTTTTTCAAGTGAATTTTAACATGGCTATGGATTTCATAACTATAGAATTTATCCATAGTTGATAAAACAGTGATGCTAACTTTTCATCATATTGTATTTCAGAAAGTATTTTCTGTAAAAAAAACTTAAGGGCTTTGAATACCTAATTCTTAAGAAAAAAAATCTGCGATTTTCTAAGTTTATCACACAGATAGATTTACTCCAATGAAAAGACAAAGGGAAAAAACAAAGGATTTTGTAAAGAAATATTTTAAAATCAACGGGCAAACAAAAATAAAAGCTTTCCTTTTAGATTTTAAGACATAATTTGTCGAAATATTATGGACAGTAGGACAATTTGCCAAGAAAATATATTAAAGTTATCTTTTCTCTTGGAATTATGTG
Organism: Bartonella japonica; assembly: GCF_040545385.1. Taxonomy (NCBI): domain Bacteria; kingdom Pseudomonadati; phylum Pseudomonadota; class Alphaproteobacteria; order Hyphomicrobiales; family Bartonellaceae; genus Bartonella; species Bartonella japonica. The sequence goes on along the minus strand of NZ_JBEPLT010000014.1, from coordinate 26,423 downwards.
AAGAGAGGCAGAGAGAAGTGCTTTGATTTCGAGTGTCACATCTTCGAAAGAAAATATAAAGAGAATAATATGTGTTTGAGTGCTTGTTAACAGGGAAAACTCAAGAGAAAATGTTTGATAGGTAAAGTACAATTTCTTGTAAAATTTTAAGAATCTTACATTGTGATTAAATTTTTTATTTGCTAAAAAGAACAATTGTAGTTAAAATCCGCCAAAATTTTAAGCAGCTTTAAGCCATCGCTTGAATATAAGGGGTGATGGCAAATTAAGACATCTGAAAAAAGGCGAATAAGATATCTGAAAAAAAAGTGTTTTATTCTGAAAAATAAAGGGGGGAAATCTCAATATTAACAAATAATTATATGAAAAAATAATTCCTTATCTCGCTACAAAATAATTCTTTCACGCGGGGCAATATGCTTTTTGCGCTTTTTTGCTTGTTGGGGAAATGCGCTTTTTTGCTTGTTGATAAAATTAAAGAGCTCTTGGTTAAATGTTTTTGTTAATATTGTTTTTTTATTGTTGATATTGTCTTTTAATGATCTAGTTATATCGTTTCTTATTTCATACCCAAAATTCCGTGAAATAGAATGATGAATTGTGAATAACAGGCGTGCTGTCTCTTTTTTGACAAATTTTGAGATATGTTACGTGTCATAATAAGTACAAGGAGATTTCACCATGTTTGTTCCATTTCTCATTGCTTTAGGTACAGCAATAACGACTTTGTATGGCAAAAAAAATATAAGTTATGCCTTATGGGCAGTTCTGTTGGTTGTCATCCTTCTCACCTTTAATCATCATGCAACATCTACTTTGAATTTGTCTTTTTGAGAGAGTAATCATGGATCATAAACAAGAAAATCCTCATTTCATCATATTCCTTAATGCGTTAGGGCTTATTGGATTATCCATCGTCCTATTGATTGCTTTTTATTATCAATTGGTAAAATTTGAATTACCTTGTCCACTCTGTTTGCTTCAGCGTGTCGGTTTAATGCTTGCAGGGTGTGGATTCTTGCTCAATATCCACCATAAAGTCAAAAATACACATTATGGTATGGTAATTCTTGGTTGTATGGTGACAAGTATTATTGCTGCACGCCAAGTGTTCTTGCATATCACACCAGATGATCTCGGATATGGGTCAACCTTCTTCGGTTTGCATTTTTACACTTGGGCATTCATTATCTCAGTCCTCTGTATTTTCGCAGTTTCCTTGGTTATGATTTTAGGTGAGTTGTCGCACAAATTTAAAATATTTTCTTCTTTGCCTGTGCTCAGCAAAATGGCAAGTTTCTTATTTGTTTTTTTGATTGCTGCGAATTTGATTTCTACCGTACTCGAATGTGGAGGTGGGCAATGTGCCGATGATCCCGTAAGATATGAGTTGTTGTCAAGTTGGTTTCCTTCCTCACCTTAAAGGTTTCTCATAAAACTTTAAGGCAATATTATCTTAACAAAGAGATGGTACTCTTCGTGGTGCCATCTCTTTTTTGATATTCAGGGAAAAATTTAACTCTCAATTTTTGTAGTACTCGGATAGGGCATTGTTGATAGCTTATGCAATTGTTACATGAATTCTTTGTATTAAAAAGTGTTGTAAAGTGTTAAAGTAATAAAGTGGTGGGAAGAATTAAAAATTATTGTTCGAAAAAAAACTTTATGGTAACTTGTGTAAGCACTTCTTTAACTTAAATCTTTTTTACTGATAAAAAACTTTTTTCTCTTGTCATTTTTAAATGGCGCACTAGATTCATTCTTGTCGTTAGATTTTTTTAGTATTGAAGTGAATGCTTAAAAAGTGTTAGGTTTAAGATTAGAAGGATGTTGTCAAACGATTTTCTAATTATTGTGGGGTCTATTCCTTGTGAATGGACCTCTCTTTTTGTTGTATATTGATCATTGCTGATATGAATTTATAAGCTTGATAATATAATGCATTATGTTCTCATCTTCGCATTTAAATTTCATTGTAAAAAGCTTTATTGAATAGAGGTTAAAACATTTTAACAATGCTATGCTTCTTAAAGTTGTAAAAGGGTGAACGAACATACCATTATTTTGACCGTCATATTGCTAGAAAAATAGGCTAAAGACAGCTTCTTTTTATCAACTATGAGCAACTTAAATATGAAGAATGCAGCTTACGATGATCATATGGGTTGTTTTGGCATAATATTTTTGTGTGATGACTCTTTGCTTTTAGGTTTATTTTACGACAATATCTAAAAATAGCATCATGTGAAATGCATGAGCTTTTACTATCTTTGCTTATGCAAGCTATAAGGTGATACTCTCATTCTATTTATCAATTTCTAATACTGTGATCTTTCTTATATGAAAACAATGTCATTAAGGTATTTCGTGAAGGGCATCTTGAATTTTAACTTCAAGGCAGATTTATTCATATGTTTCAGAAGGGTTTTTATAGGCAGTATCTTCTGTGAAATTACAAAAGCGTAAATCTGTAAATGTGTAAAAAGTAAAAGATTATGCCGTACGATGTTCTTACCTTATTGCAATGTAAAAGGATAAGGTGAGTGGATGAGAGAGGGTGATTGAGAAGAGGATAAAGGTGGGATGAGAGAGAGGACATTGAGAAGGGGATAAGGGTGGGATGAAGAGTAGAGGGTGGAAGGTTGTGTGGGAGGTGAGGAAGAGATTTTTAGGTGGTTTCAGTTGTGGTGAGTAAAGAAAAGATGAGCGGGATCATGGATGAAAGGATATAATGGAAGGGTATCTGCGAGTGAGCGAATACGCGAGTGAGCGAATAATCGCTTAGAACTTGTTTACGCTATGCTATATGCTAATATGTTAGTTAGAGCCTCTTAAGAGCGTCAAAAAAAACACACAAAAAGAAAAATATCTTCCTTTTTGTTAAATTTTATTCACAAAATAAAGAAAATAAGCTATCAATATCGAAAAATGACGCGCAGCTAAAAATCGTACGCATTATAAAGGAAATTACTGTTTATGTCAAAAGAAGAAGTTTTGGAATTTTCTGGCATCGTAACCGAACTCTTACCGAATGCAATGTTTCGTGTGAAACTAGAAAATGATCATGAAATTATCGCTCATACCGCTGGAAGAATGAGAAAAAATCGTATTCGTGTGTTGGCTGGTGATAAAATCATGGTCGAAATGACACCTTATGATTTGACAAAAGGACGGATCATATATCGCTATAAATAACTCAGAAATGCCTTTCGCTAATGCCTTTCCCTTTTTAGAAAAAACTTTAAAAAAATGAGAGATTATTTCTAAAATATCTCTATTTATTTCCTAGAAATCAAACATAAAATAAAGGCAAAAATCGACATAACTTGAGGAAAGCATGAATCCTAAAGAATGTTCGTGGCGCAAAAGTGAATGGAGTGATGGCTTAAAAGCATTCTGATGGGGCAAAAATGGAAAATAAAGAAAAAAATGATTTGCACAAAAATCCTTCAGAAAAAATCCAGTTGGTACTTGCTTCTGCTTCACCACGTCGTTTAGCGCTTTTAGCACAAATTGGACTCGATCCTCATGAAGTTTATGCGACAAATATCGATGAAACCCCAAAATTAAGAGAGCATCCTGCAAATCTTGCAAAACGCTTGGCAAAAGAAAAAGCGCTCAGAGCACAAGACTTTTTGCACTTAAGTGACAAAATAAGTGACCAAAAAAATAAACAAAAAGCTGAAAAACAGAAAATTGTCATCTTGGCAGCTGATACTGTGGTCGCTGTTGGATGTGTTATTCTACCTAAACCAGAAAGTGAAGATGAAGCCTATCAATGTTTACGGTTCCTTTCTGGACGATTCCACAAAGTCTATGGCGCTGTTTGTGCGCTCAATGAATCCGGAAAAATAACCGTAAAATTAGTCGAAAGTCGTGTTCGTTTTAGGCGATTAACTTCTCAGATTATGCAAGCATATATCGATTCTGGAGAATGGCAGGGAAAAGCAGGTGGATATGCTATTCAGGGAAAAGCAGGTGCTTTCATAATCCATATCGCCGGATCTTATTCCAATGTGGTGGGATTGCCATTGGCAGAAACTATGGATCTTCTAACAGCTTATCAATATCCCATCCTCTCAACTTGGACTAGCGAAATAAGTGAGATAAGTTAAGATAAGTTGATAAACTTAGAAAAAGTTATCAACAGGCAAAACCAATGAAATAGCCTAAAATATAGAAAGAAGAGACGCAGAAATCGAAAAAACAACACAAAAAAATGCCTGAGAGAAAAAACAAAAATACACAAAATGCCTAAAAAATCAGACTTCATACAAACAAAAACAAACCGTCCTCCTCATCCTTGTCCAATTTGTGGACATAAATCACAGCAAAATACTTATCCCTTTTGTTCAACACGATGTCGAGCTATTGATCTGAACCGCTGGCTTTCAGGTGCCTATATCTTACCGCCGCCGCCGCAAATAAGTGATGAAGAGGAGTAAAAATAGAAAAATATTTAAGATCATAAAAATGAGACTGGAAAAGTGCAAGATGAGAGGTAAAACAGTCACAAAAAAATTGAAAGAGGCACAAAAACAGACAAATCTTAAAAAATAAAAAACTGTGATCTTTATAAAGGCGTTTTAAAAGTTAAAGTATCATTTCTCTAACGGATAAAATAATGAGCTTAGAGCTACCAGAAAAGTAAAAAACAATGGTAGTGAGACCAAAAGTTATTCCTCACTCTCCCATTGGCTTCCAAATCGAGAAAGGAATTTTCTTACCTCTTAAAGGCTGAGTGTCCTTTGAGAGAGGCTTTCTTATCTCTAAAAGGTTAATTCATTCTATTATTTCTTTACCAGATAGATATAAGATCGGTTATTATTTTCTGTGATAAGATTGCCATTCTTAAAAATATCTCATTGGTATCGAGACGTCCAATCTTTCACGGAAATTCAATCTTACCGGCGTACGGTCGAGCTTGCATGAGTAAAATGTTTGCATTTATCACTTTTCCACCTCATTGCATCCTTTATAGAGTTGCATTCTTATAGAGAAGTGAATGCTCTAAGAGTCTCTATTGAATAAACCAATCTGCCCGCTGTTTCCATTCTTGAATTGAAACTTGTTTCTACAGAAATAGATAGAGAAAGGTCTATCACGTAAGCTATTTGTTGAAAGAAAGAAAATGTATCAAATGATATGTTTTCAGCCTATGTGTGTCGCATCATAACAGTCTTGCCAGAAAAAACAGCATAGCTTGGTTTACTGATGAAAAGAAATAAAAAATATTAAAAGCACTTTATTTATGTTGTGAGGCATATTGAGCTTCATTTAATTCAATAAAGACAGTGCAAACACATGAAAATTAAAATACGTATTCAATATTTTGTTAAGTAAAAATATGAATTTTATTAAGTAAGAATATGAAGAACACTTTTGGTTTTTATTCTATTGTAAGCATCATTTTATTTTAAACAAAGTCTGTATTTGTGTTGTGTTTCCTGCTGCGAAAATTCAATTTTTAACAATGGATAATAGAGCTTTTAATATTAGGTGCAAGAAATTGATTTGTAATGATAATTCACTGTTTTGTATGTTGAATGATAGTCCCGAATAACGTAAAATTGTCTCATTTCAAACCTGTTTATATTACATCAATTAAAACCATTCGCTTGCACGTTACAAGTAGGATGAGCGTGTGGATCAAATTTATATAAGAAAGGACTTAAAATGGTTCTTATGAACCGTTTTAATGCAAGGTCTATCGCAACATTGGGAGCTGGCAAATATAACGATGGTGCGGGCTTGCTGCTCCAGTAAGCGTAAAGATGGAGGTGCACAATAGATAATGGAGCTTTGAGGGTGAGGTATAAGGAGGTGCACAATAGATAATGGAGCTTTGAGGGTGAGGTATAAGGAGGTGCACAATAGATAATGGAGTTTTGAGGGTGAGGTATAAGGAGGTGTACAATAGATAATGGAGCTTTGAGGGTGAGGTATAAGGAGGTGCACAATAGATAATGGAGCCTTGAGGGTGAGGTTATGAGGCTGGGTTAGGAAAGATGTCGTTTGCTGCAGCCTATTAAAAATAAGAGCCCGTCTTTCTTTTTCTCTTGTAGTCGTTCTTATGAGAACCCATATTGCTTTTATATGAGAAGTTCTCTTTCTTTTGGTGGGAGCGCTTTATTTATTGTGTGTGGTTTAGACCGGTTTTTGTAAGACATCTTGGGGACAGAAAGTGCGCTGGTAGTAGAAGGCTGGTGGTGCAAGAAAGGAAAAAAATGAACCTAGAAAAATACAGTGAACGGTTGCAAGGTTTTCTACAAACAGCTCAGAGTAATGCTCTTTCTTCTGACCATCAGCAGTTTATGCCTGAGCATTTCCTTAAAGTGATCCTAGATGATCCTCAAGGATTGGCTGCGTCACTGATCCAAAAAGCAGGAGGTGATCTCACTATCATTCAAAAAACACTCAAAGAAGCTCTCGATGCTTTACCAAAAGTCCAAGGCGGAAACGGGCAGCTCTACCTCTCGCAGCCATTGGCAAAAGTTTTTACCATGGCCGAAGATCTTGCAAAAAAAGCTGGTGATCAATTTGTGACCGTGGAACGTGTGCTACAAGCACTTATCATGGAAAATTCCGCAAAAACAGCAGATATTTTAAAAAATGCAGGACTCACCCCTCAGTCTCTTAATCAGGCTATTAATGCACTGCGGAAAGGAAAAACAGCAACAAACCCTCATGCCGAAAGCCAATATGATGCTTTGGAAAAATATGCGAGAGATCTCACCAAAGATGCACGGGAAGGAAAGCTCGATCCTGTTATTGGACGTGAAGAAGAAATTCGTCGCACCATCCAAGTGCTCTCTCGACGCACTAAAAATAATCCTGTGCTCATTGGAGAACCAGGTGTAGGGAAAACCGCAATCGTAGAAGGGTTGGCATTGCGCATCGTCAATGGAGATGTGCCAGAAACTTTGCGCGATAAACAACTCTATGCATTGGATATGGGAGCACTTATCGCTGGCGCAAAATATCGAGGCGAATTTGAAGAACGACTTAAAGCTGTACTCGCTGAGGTGCAAGCCGAAAACGGGCAGATTATTCTCTTCATTGATGAATTGCACAATCTTGTCGGTGCTGGGAAATCCGACGGGCCTATGGACGCTTCTAATCTCTTAAAACCCGCACTTGCACGCGGAGAACTCCATTGTGTGGGGGCAACAACTCTCGACGAATATCGAAAATATGTCGAAAAAGATGCCGCTCTCGCTCGCCGATTCCAAACCGTCTTTGTGCAAGAACCAACAATCGATGATACAATCTCTATCTTACGCGGCATTAAGGAAAAATACGAACAACATCACAAAGTGCGTCTCGCCGATAGCGCTTTGATCGCTGCTGCGCGATTGTCTCATCGCTATATTACCAACCGATTCTTGCCAGATAAAGCGATCGATCTCATCGATGAAGCTGCTGCACGATTGCGGATGCAAGTCGATTCAAAACCAGAAGAGCTCGATGCACTCGATCGACGAATCCTACAATTGAAAATCGAACGAGAAGCCTTGAAAACAGATGTCGAGCAAACAGCCAAAGAACGGTTGAAAATTGTGCAGACCGAACTCGAAAAATTAGAACAACAATCTGCAGAGATGACGACCGCATGGCAAGCAGAAAAACAAAAATTAGGACATGCTGCAGATCTGAAAAAACAACTCGAAGATGCACGAAATGCTTTGGCTATCGCACAGCGTAATGGACAATTCCAAAAAGCTGGAGAACTCGCTTATAGTGTCATTCCAGAACTCGAAAAACAATTGCAAATCGCAGAAAATGATGACCAACAAAATCACCTCGTGGAAGAAACCGTTACCGCTGAACATATTGCTCAGGTCATTTCGCGATGGACGGGAATACCCGTTGATCGTATGCTCGAAGCTGAACGAGAAGCACTCTTACGTATGGAAGACGATATTGGTACCCTTGTCGTGGGACAAGGCGAAGCTGTGCAAGCCGTTTCACGTGCCGTACGGAGGGCACGCGCTGGTCTCCAAGATCCAAATCGTCCTCTCGGATCTTTTATGTTCCTTGGCCCTACCGGAGTGGGAAAAACCGAGTTAACGAAAGCACTCGCTACATTTCTCTTTCAAGATCCCCATGCAATGTTGCGTATCGATATGTCGGAATATATGGAAAAACATGCCGGTGCACGATTGATCGGAGCTCCGCCAGGATATGTCGGATACGAAGAAGGAGGAGTCTTGATCGAAGCCGTGCGTAGAAGACCGTATCAGGTCATTCTATTCGATGAAATCGAAAAAGCTCATCCAGATATTTTTAATCTCTTACTGCAAGTATTGGATGAAGGACGCCTGACAGATGGTCAAGGACGTACTGTCGATTTTCGTAACACATTGCTGATTATGACATCAAATCTTGGAGCCGAATTCTTAACTGCTTTGCCAGAAGGACAAAAAACTGATCAGGTAAAAAACGACGTGATGAATGTGGTAAAAGCCACTTTCCGACCAGAATTTCTAAACCGTATCGATGAGATTATCCTTTTCCAAAGATTGCAACGAAAGGATATGGAAGCAATTGTTGATATTCAAATACAATATCTGCAAAATTTGCTTAATGAGCGAAAAATAACACTGCATATCAAACCAGAAGTGCGACAATTCCTCGCTCAGAAAGGATATGATCCCCTTTATGGAGCTCGTCCCCTCAAACGCATCATCCAAAAAGAAATTCAAGATCCACTCTCTGAAAAAATCTTGTTTGGACAAATTCAGGACGAAACAACAGTGACAGTCGCAAAAGAAGGTGATCAATTGATCTTCATGCCAGAAACAGAAAAAAAGGATGCTTGAAAAAAAATACTCATAAAAACAGAAAAAAGTTGACAAGGTAAATCTAAACAGATACCATAAGTGCAAGATCGGAATTGTGCGTTTCTAAATGGAAATGGAAAAATGAGATCTATTCTTCCTTAAAGCTATCTTCATGATGAGGGAAAAAGGCGAGGGGCAAGATTTCTTGCTTTTGGTGTTCCTCTTTGTGCCGCCAATATCTTTCAATATAATCAATATAAGATGATATAGCAGCGGTCCCATGTACGTAAACGGGGGATATAACAGTATATAGAAGACGGTGGTCAGGGGGGCACGGTTTTTTTAATTTTTCGGAAACTCTTCGGAGAGGGAGTTCAAATTTCGAAATTTCTTTCGAATATCAAGCTTTCTGAAACCAAATATATTGGCTTTCTGCAAACAAATATATTGAGGGAAATACTGTTTTCCTTCCTTAAGAGGAGATTGGGATAAATCTTACTCTAGAAGGGAATGGTTGAGAAAATCCTAGTGCTTTGATTTATAAAAAAATAGGTAATCTGAAAATTTCGTGGCTGATTTTTATACTGTTTTATATCTCATGAGTTAGCTCCTAATGATTTACAGGAATATGATCTGATGATTATGTACAGGAATATGATCTGATGGCTGATGAACTTTGTCTTCCTTTACGTCGAAGAGGGCGGAAAAAAGCCGCTGTAAATAAAACAACAAAACGCTTTAATGAAGCTCTTCTGACAGCCGCTGAGCAAGCTGGATATCATTATGGTGAGGATGGATTGGTCTCTTATCTGCAATATCATGCTCTGAATAATCCAGTACCTTTTTTTTCTCTGCTTGCAAAAGTGCTACCTTTGCAGGTTACAGGAGATGCCGGAGGAGAGGTAAAAACAATTTCACGCGTTGAAATTGTGCCAGTGAAGGCAAAAAATGCGGTGGTTAAAGAGGAGGCGTCTGAAGGGGCGGTGATGGAGGATAAAGAGCGGGTGATGGAGAATAAAGAGCGATAGCTGAGAGAGTAGATAGGTTGAAGGACCTGATATTGGAGGGGCATCGTGCTTGGGAAGAGGAGGTATGGATAGCTAAGAGATCTGGGGGCAACAAGCTTCAAGATTGCGAGCTTTTCATGATCTGTGAGAGTGCGGTTTTTAACGATAGTGTTTGAGGGTGGATGACAACTGCAAAAATTGCTCTTATTCCAAAGCTTATTCCCGTTTTTACCGGAAAGGCTGATGTGCGTGCTGCTTGGGGAGGGAGAGGTTCTGGAAAAACACGTTCCTTCGCCTTAATGTCTGCCGTGATTGGATATCGTCATGGAAAAGCTGGAGAACGAGGCATTATTCTTTGTGCACGACAATTTCAAAATTCTCTCAATGAAAGTTCATTGGAAGAAATTAAACGGGCTATTGAAGCCTATCCTTTTCTACAAGATTATTATGAAATCGGCGATAAATATATCAAGTCAAAGGATGGACGTATCGTCTATGTCTTCGCTGGATTGGATCGCAATATCGCAAGTATTAAATCAATGGGGCGCGTTTTCCTATGCTGGGTCGATGAAGCAGAGCCGGTAACCGAATCCGCTTGGCAAACACTCATTCCAACTTTGCGAGAAGAAGGAAAAGATTGGAATGCTGAATTATGGGTCACATGGAACCCATGCCGAGAAAATGCACCCGTGGAAAAACGATTCCGTCATGTCAACAATCCTAATATCAAAGGGGCTGAAATCAATTGGCGCGATAATCCCCAATTTCCAGAAAAACTTAATCGAGATCGCAAAGACGATCTGCAGCAAAGACCCGAACAATATACACATATTTGGGAAGGAGAATATCTCCAAGCCATGCAAGGCGCTTATTACCAAAAATCCCTTCTCGAAGCTCAACAAGAAGGGCGTATCACTGTCGTGCCACGCGATCCGCTTATGCAAATCAAAATCTTTTGGGATATCGGAGGGACAGGCGCAAAAGCCGATGCCACTGCTTTATGGGTTGCACAATTTGTCGGACGTGAAATCCGTGTGCTCGATTATTATGAAGCACAAGGACAACCGCTCTCAGAACATGTCGGATGGGTGTTCCAAAGGGGATATGAAAAAGCACTCATGGTGCTGCCTCATGATGGCGCAACAAAAGATCGAGTCTATAATGTCAGTTTTGAAAGTGCGCTACAACAAGCTGGATTTCAAACAAAAGTAATCCCTAATCAGGGAAGTGGGGCTGTCAAAATGCGGATCGAAGCCGTAAGGCGATTGTTTCCTGCCATATGGTTTAACCGCGAAACAACACAAGCAGGACGAAAAGCTCTCGCTTGGTATCACGAAAAACGTGATGAACAGCGCAATATCGGTTTAGGTGCTGAACATGATTGGGCTAGCCATGGTGCAGATGCATTCGGACTTATGTGTCTAGCTTATGAACAACCAAACGAAAAACGCAAAAAAAATATTTATCGTTTCTCTCACCATTCTCAAACTTCATGGATGGCTTTCTAATGAATACTTCTACAGATCCTTTTAATCCAACTAAAATCCTTGAGCATCAAGCGCTGTTTAAAAAACTCGTCAGCTGGTATCACGACGATATAATACATGTCGACGAATGGCGAAAAAATGCCCAAGAAGACTACGATTTTTATAATGGACGCCAATGGAATGAACAAGATCTCAATGTCTTGCGAGAACAAAACAGACCCGTCATGACTTTTAACCGTATCGCGCCTTTGATTAATGCTGTCATCGGTGCTGAACGAAATAATAAACGGCAAGTGCAATTCATTCCACGTCAAGAAGGTGCCGCCTTTGCAAATCAGATCCTTACCGGTGCTGCAGAATGGTTTCGTGACGAAGCCGATGGAGAGTATGAAGATTCTGATGCTTTTCAAGACGCTATTATTTGCGGTATGGGATGGACAGATACAAGACTTGATTATGAAGAAGATCCACAAGGAAAACCCGTGATTGCAAGGTTGGATCCCATGAAAATGGTCTGGGATGCAAGTGCCGTGAAACCAAATTTGGTCGATGCTCAGCGTATGTGGTACATTGATGAAAAACCGCTAACCGTTGCACAAGAAATGTTCCCACATGTTCATTGGAGCGATTTGGATGCAGACTGGGTAAAACATTATAGTTTTTCCAACCAAACGAGCACTGGAGAGACACAAAAATATGCTGGCGATGGAGAAAATACTTACGGCACCCAACGACCAAAAAAGGTTACTTTGGCTGAATGCCGATGGTTCGAACGCGAGGTTGTCTATAAAGTCCTTGATCCACAAAGCGGAAAATTTACCGATTATTCAGAACAAGAATTCCAAACCTTAAGTCAGAGTTTTCCTCTCCTACAAGCAACAAGATTAACTAAAAAAATTGTCAAACGCGCCTTCTTGGGAAAAAAATTGCTCGAAGCACCCGATAAGCCCTTGGTACCACCAAATCAACTGGGATGGGAGTGTATTACAGGGACTTTTGATAAGCTAAGTCGACAATTTTATGGTATTGTAAAACCGACAAAAGATCCTCAGCGTTGGGCAAATAAATATTTTAGCCAAATTATGCATTTGCTAAATAGTCAGTCAAAAGGTGGTATTATGGCTGAACGCGATGCTTTCGATGATGATCGACAAGCTGTAGAAAGCTGGGCGAGGGCAGACAGCATTACTTGGCTTAAAAGTGGAGCCGTTTCTGGGGGAAGAATCCAGCCTAAACCCGTTGCTCAATTCCCGCAAGGCTTCTTTCATCTGTTTAATGAGGCAAAAAACGCTATCGAACAAGTGACAGGGTTGTCGTCTGAATTTGTGGGAACACGAGCAGTTAATCAACCAGGAATCCTTGAAGAACAACGCAGACAATCCTCACTCAATCTGTTGGCATCATTCTTTGATGGTTTGCGTCGCTATAGACAACGACAGGGAAAAATTATCCTATATCTTATTCAAAACTATCTTTCCGATGGGCGATTGGTGCGTATTGCCGGTGACGAAAATGCACAATATGTTCCTCTCACACGCGAAATGATCACAAGCCTTGAATATGATATTGTGGTTGATGATGCTCCAACAAGTCTTAATGAAAAAGAACGCACATTTGCCATTATTACGCAATTGCTACCTTTGATGCAAAATTTTACAACTCCAGAGATTATGCTCGATCTTTTACGCTATTCACCTTTACCTGCATCTTTGATCCAAAAAATTGCTATCAAAACACAACAACAAGGCTCAGACATACAAGGTGGGATAGGGCAAGAGAATGCTCATGTTGGAGATGAATATGGTGGGAATGTCGAGCATTTGATGCAGTCGATTTTACAAAGAATGAATGGGCAAAGCTAAAGGCAGCTTTTCAAGAAACATGTTTTTTATGCTCCTCATCCTCGGCATTCTTGATCCAAAAAATTGCTACTAAAGCACAACAATAAGGATCAGATGTGCGGTGCGTTAGAGCAAGAGCGAGAGTATTTTGGGGTGCAGAGGCATATCGGAAGGTGTGCAGGAATATGCTGAGAGAGGGAAGCAGAGGTATATCGGAAGGTGAATGCGCCTGAATGTTCGAGAGGTATCGTAAGCATGATGAGCTGTTAGTCTATTTGCAGGGGAACAATGTGCAAAGTTAAAGGGCATCCTTTAAAAAATATTATCTTATCGTTTAAAAAGAAAAGGCAAACAATATGGATCAAGAACACTTAACGCCGGCGGAACAAAATCAATTAAAACAGAACTTTTCTCTAGAAACTGAACAGGAAGAAGACAGTAAAATTGGAGGAAGTGAAGGTGCAAAAACGCTTGAAGAAAGCTTCCAAGAACGTCAAGATCTTTATCAACAGTCATTTATGCAGGAAGCTATTCAGTCACAAGAAGTTCAAAAGACGCGAGAGGGTGATGCTCCACCAGATCCGCAAAAAGACTTTATGGGATATATGCAATGGTTGGGGAAAAAAATTCACGAACATGAGGGAGCTAACAACAAACAACAACCTCATTCCACTGCTCTTGAAGCAGAACAGTTGCATAATTTCTATCAACAATCCGTGGCTAATGTAAAACAAAAATATCATGATTTTGATCAAGCTGCCGATTTTATTTATGAGACGCGTGCTAAGCAGTTAGCTGCTTGTGCTTCTCTCTATCCTGAAATGGCAGATCCAAAAGTTGTTGATACAGTGATTGGAAATGAGTTGAAGAAAATCTTGCAGGATTGTGCGCAAAAAAATCAAAACCCTGCCGAAGTGATCTACACGATTGCACAAAGAATTGGCTACACAAATCTTCCCAATAACATTGGTGAGAATTTGCAGGAAAGACACAATTCTGCACGCACATTGGCTGCTTACAACGGTTTGACTCCCAATGGACCCATTTCTTTAGATATGCTCGACAAAATGTCGGAAGCAGAATTTAGTACTTGGGTTACCGATCCTAAAAACAAAGCTGCTTTTAACCGCTTAATGGGCGGGGGAGAAGCATAGGAAATATGAGAAGAAGGATAAGGTGACGGCGCTATGGTTCTGAGATGGGGGCATTGGGGATCTGAAGCGAGATCTATAGACTTCTCAAAGCAAAGACACAGAGAGGAGATCTCTAAAAGAGGGGGGAAAAGTGATCAACTAACATCATAAAAAATACGCAATAACTCATCCACTATCTGAAGATGAAGAAATGTGGAATGTCAATAATCGGCGCTTTGCCGATTTTTTTATGTCAATAAACTTTTAGAGGATAAAATGTCTGTAACTCGTATCGGAATTAACGACCCAATGGCAGTAAAAACATGGTCTAAACTATTAAATCAAGAAGTCTCAAAAGCAATCCCTATTGCACCGTTGATCGGTACAGATTCAAACAGTATTGTACAATTAAAAGATGAAACAAATAAAGAAAGTGGTGATTCCATTCACTTTAATTTGCGTGTACAGCTGCACGGTGATGGGGTGACTGAAGGACAAGCCCTTGAAGGAAATGAAGAATCTCTCCAATTTCTTAACGATCGATTGGCAATTAATGAACTCGTTCACGCAGTGCGAGTCAAAAATGAAGGAACCATCGATCAGCAACGAATTCTGCACAATTTGCGGACCGAAGCTAAAAATGGTTTGGTCGATTGGTATGCAGATCGTCTCAGTATGATGTTCTTCATTCAAGTGTGTGGATATAGTGCATTAAATATTAACTTTGAAGGACGCAATATTGCGATCAAACCTGTTCATTACGGCTTTAATACTCCAACAGCACCAACTGATAAACGAGTCTTGCGACCTAATGAAAAAACAAAAGATGAAGAATTGAAAGAAAAAGATGTCTTCAGTCTTTCGTTGATCGATAAAGCCGTGGAACGGGCTAAACTTGCAAACCCTAAAATTAGACCAGTTCGAGTCGATGGGGAAAATGTTTATGTGCTTTATCTACATCCAACTCAGGTCACACAATTGCGTACCAATACAGATGCCGGACAGTGGCTCGATATCACTAAAGCAATCTATAGTGGAAGCCGTATCAAAAATCCAATCTATGATGGCTCGCTTGGCATGTATAATGGTGTCGTTTTGCGTGAAACAGAACACATTACAGAAGGGGTTGATGGAACCAAACCTGTACAAAATGTACGTCGTGCTGTTTTGTTGGGAGCACAAAGTGTCGTCATTGCTTTTGGAAAAGATCGTGGGGCAACACGCTATAAATTGGTTGAAGAACTCTTCGACTATGAACGTGAGTTCGGTGTTGCTGCTAAAACCATTATCGGTATGAAAAAAACTTGCTACAATTTGCCAGGAGGTCAACAAGGCAAGCAGGATTTTGGAACTATCGTAATACCAACTTATGCAACGCCCGCTTAAAATGTTGATCATAAAGTGCTTGCTTTAAGTGCTGCTTATGGAGCGTTTATTTAAGCATTGTTGAAAAACTTTCTAATTCTTCTCCTCAATAAAATTTCACGTTCGGTAAAATTTCATGTTCGGTTAATATTTTTTTGAGGGGAAGAAATATCTAAAATTTATCATACGCAAAAGGATTGTAACTGCTTATGACCGTTTCTGATATTGACACAAATGATCTTGATCGCACATCTTTTGATCATTCTAACACTTTTTCCCATATGGTGGCGATCATTCAAGACGAAATCGATGATACAACAGCTGAATATTCAACTCAAATTCAAGATTCCATTTTGACTGCTTTGCGTTTGTGTGAACATGAACCATTTTTCTTTAATGAGAAAAAAGACCTAACATTCAAAACACAAGGTGGAAAAACGTGGTATGGGAAAGAAGAGGGCGTTTCTATTGCATCAGAAAAAACTTTGCAATCCGTTATTTTAGGAAAAAATCCTACAACACAAAAACAATTGTTTTTTAAATCATTTGAAGCTTTGAAAAAACAATATGGGGACAAAGTACCCCAAGGAATACCTCTTTTTTATACCTGTATTGATCAAAAAATAGGTCTCTTTCCAACACCACAACAGGACGAAACTGTAAGCATTTCTTATAACTATGTCAGTTTGGGGGATGGCGAGCTAATGGAGGAGAATAATCCTTGGTTGCTTTATGCATTCGATCTCATTAAAGCACGTGCAAAATATGAGCTCTATAAAAATATCCTCAAAGATTCCGAATATGCTGCTGTTTCTTTTAGAGATTATCAAGAACATCTTCAAATTTTGCGATTTGAAACATCTCGTCGAAAAAACACTTCAAATATTATTCCAATGAGATTTTAAAAAAATCAAAAACTGAGAGCTGAATTGACGTTGGGGGAATTATACCGGTGGAGGTATCACAGTGCCTCCATTTCTACAGTCTGAGTGGTATGATTTATAGTCTTATCCGGTTTCTTGTCGTTAAACAAATAAGCCTTGTCGATTTGAAATATCCTGTCGAAAAGGTTCTTCAAATATTCTGCTAATGGGGTTCTCAATGGCTTTCTTCCCAATCGCTGATTATCGGCCTGATGTGGCTGACATTAATAGCAGCTTTACCGATGAATTGATCAATGTGTTGCCAGCTGATGGCTCTTATATTCCTATGCCAAGTTTTAATCCTATCTCAGAGCCTTGTCCTGAGCCCATTCTAGGGGCTTTCGCTGTGAGAACAAAAACTGGTGTGTCTATTATTGTCGGAACAAGACAAAAAATCTACCTTCTCAATAATACAACAAAGCAGTGGAAAGATATTAGTCGAAAAGAAAGTTCCTATCTCGCTAATATCGATTCTCCGTGGTCTTTCGCTTTGTTTGGAGATTATGTGATTGCTGTCAACGCTAATGATAAACCACAAGTGATTGATATTAATCATGACAAAGAATTTAGAAATTTAGGCGGAAATCCACCAAAAGCCGGTATCGTACGTGTGTGGGGCGATTTCGTCTGTTTGATGAAATTAACAGAAAATCCAAGACGCGTACATTGGTCGGGATTGAACGATGCAGAACACTGGACTGTGGGGAAAAAAAGCTGCGATTATCAAGATTTCCCCGATGGTGGTTTCATTCAAGGAGCTACCGAAACAACAAACCCTATCATCTTTATGCGTTCTGCAATCTATGCAGGATCTTTTGTCCCTGGATCTAAGATGATCTTCAGTTTCCAAAAAATACACGATAAACGTGGTGCAAAAAATTCAGAATCTATCGTTTGTCGAGGAAACCTTGCATTCTTTGCTGATGAAGGAGGATTTTATCAGATCACTAACGAAGGGCAGATTATACCAATTGGTTTTGAAAAAATTGATCGAACCATGACAACAACATCAAGCATGAATAATGCCTATACTCTCTCAGCAGCGATTGATGGGGTATATAATCGCGTATACTGGATGATCGATATCGATGATAGCACCCAAAAAAGTATCTTACTTATTTATGATTGGGGATTACAAAAATGGACAAAAGCAGTCGTAAATGTCAAAATGATTTTGCCCATTTTTTTAGCTGGGATGACTTTAGAAGGACTCGATTGTGTCTCTAAAAGTATTGATGATCTACCCTTTTCTCTCGATAGCAGAGTTTGGAAAAATGAAGCGCCTGTGTTTGGTGCTATTGATCATCAAGGAAGAATAGGCGCTTTTTCAGGGCCACCTATGGCTTGCGTGGTGACTTCACAAGAAATGGGGCAGACAAACGGAATCATAACACGGGTGAGAAATATTATGCCACAAGTCAATAGTGGGGTGTTTTATTTGTCTGTAGGAATGCGCTTTCGGCAAACCCTTGAAGAAAAAACTGTTTGGTTACCCGAAAAAAAACCTTCTCATAATACGGGACAGATTCATTCTCGCGCAAGGGCACGGTTTTATCGCTTTAAACTGCGTATTCCAGAGGGCGTCAATTGGTCGCATGTGTCTGGGTTCGATGTGGAGTTAAAGTCTGCCGGTATTCGGTAATGGAGGCAACCTATAACAAAAAACTTCCCGTGTTCAATGTGAAGAGAAAGCCCGATGGAATCAAGTAAAAGAAAGAGGCAGCTGTTTAAGGTATTTATCGTCAAAGTACCTGAACTGCCAAGCATTAAAGGCAGATAACAGGCAAACAGGGTAATTACAGGGAACAGGGTAATTAAAGCGCTTGAATACAGGTAGGAATAAAAGTCACGCCCGATGGGCTTCTTATAAAAAGAAAGAGCTGCAATATCACTTATTAAAAAGGAAAAGATCTGCATGTGTCATAAGCGCATGATTCTATCGAAAAGAAAGATGAAAAGCAAAATCATAAGACCGAAACATGATAGTCAAAATCTTTATTCTGCGCATCTTACACAGCAATGGTCATGGGAAAAAATGGCGCCCTATCAACAGGATATCAATGCCGCACTGAAAAAATATGCTAAGCGCTTTCCTGATGAGGTTTGTTTGCAGACAATTGCTGAAGAAATCACCACCGGAAAAGCACAATTGTGGGTGGTCTTAAAAAATAAAACTCAATTTTGTGCCTTTGCAATCACTAAAATCGAAATAACCCATACCGGAAAAAAATGCGTCGTTCTTTCAGATCTTGCCGGAGAGGGAGGGCTGAAATTGGTTAAGATGATCGAGAAGGTCGAACAATGGGCGCGAACAATCAATGCTCAGGAAATGCACATGTTTGGAAGAGCTGGATGGGCAAAAATGCTCGATCATCACGGATATTCTCGAAATCTTATTTATTATAGAAAGGTTCTCAACTCATGAGTAGAAAAAAAACACCGCGAGTACAAACAACAACACAAACAAATACTCCACCCGCTTGGGCTACAGACATCTTTAAAAAAGCCAGCGCTCAAGCACTTGATCTCTATAATAAAGGTATTGGTGGAAATATTTATCAAGGAGAACGTATTGCTGGTTTGGGAAATATAACACAAAATGCTCTCGCTGGTTTAGAAAAAGCTGCCGAGCAGTATAATAATCCTACATTGACTCAGCAGTTTAATGCACCAACACAAAGTGCTACAAATCTCGCTGATATGGCAAAGGGAAATTGGATCGGAAATAATAGTAAATTTAATGCCGCATTGCAAAATGCTCTGAATAAAACTTCTGATGCGATTAATCAATCTATGTCAGGAGCAGGGCGCTACGGATCTGGTGCGCATACCGGTGTGCTTGCCGATGAACTTGGCACATTGGCAACAAGTGCTTCAGCTCAGCAATATAATCAAGATGTCAATAATATGATGAATGCCAATCAGATGATTGATCGGTCGAAGTATGATCAGATGAATGCAGCAAACAACTATTTTCAAGGACAAAGTAATGCGCAAAGCAACGCTTTGAAAGGTGGAGCCTTCCAAGATCTTAACCGTCAAAATGCCTTAGATGCCGAGCGCCAAAAATGGACAGAACAAGAGAATAAAGAATGGAACCAATTAGACCGCTTGTTGCAAATAGGAACAAAGGCCGCAGGAAATTACGGAACAACATCAGGAAAATCCACAACAATACCTTCTGTTACAAAAGATCCTCTACGTGATATACAGCAAGTGCTTGGATTGGTGGGAGGAATCTTGGGGCTTTGTGATGTGAGAGCTAAAGAAAATATTGTCCCTATAGGAAAAAAAAATGGCTATCCGCTTTATGATTTTAATTATAAAGGAGATACACAACGTTATCGCGGCGTTCTTGCTCAAGATGTATTGCGCTTAAAACCCGATGCTGTTTTTGTTAATGCAAAAACAAAATTGTTACATGTCGATTACAACAAAATTGGCTTCCAAATAGAAAAAATAAGATCACCTAAAAATAAAATTGCTGCTTTCTTTGCTCGTTTTTCTTTTTGGAAAAAAGGATATATTATATGAATTCAATGTATGATTACTCGATCATCGCTTCAGAAAATGCCTATGTCGATGAGAGTATAAATTGAGCAGAGGGACAGCTGCCAAGCTTAGTTAATAATAGTGCGCGCGCAATGGTGAAACATACCAAAGAATATTTATAAAATATTGATCGGTACTTTTGCTTAGAAAAAGTACCGATAGGTTTAGCTATTGTGTGATGAAAAACCTTATTTACAAACGCAATATCCAGATCTTTTTGCCACTCTTGGTGAAACATGGGGGAAAAGAAGATGGATAAACAATCTTCAATGTTTCTGATTTGCAAATATGGTTATAGCGTATCAAAAAGAGAGAATATAATGGTACTTTTTCCATTTTCTATTGCAGATATTGATAATCCTGAACATATTCGTGTCGTTCTTTATGCTAGCGGAAGAATGGCACACGCCCCTTTAAATGCACTGTTGAATCAAGCACATCAAAATATGAGTAATTTTGATAAACAACAAAGCAAAAATATTGCGCTACTTTCACAGCGTATAGATGCTTTAGAAAAACAATTGAAAACAACGAGACAAAGCCTCGAGGAGCTCAAACAAAAAGCTAAATAAGACAGTAAAATAGTGAAAATAGGTAATAAAGGCGCCATGAAGATGCTCAAGATAAGTAATGGTAGCTTTGGCATTTTATTCAAAAATGCCATGATAAAATTGAGATATCCCCCTTCTTCTGTTGCAAAGAAAGTTTTCTATCGGTTGGGCTCATTTTGGAGTGGTGCGGATGGTTGGCGTTGGTCGCTTGTATGGTTGGTCGCTTGTGTGGTTGGTCGCTTGTGTGGTTGGTCGCTTGTGTGGTTGGTCGCTTGTGTGTTGGCTGGCTGGTATAAAAGGGTAAAATCCTTTTATTTATCTCATTTTTTTCTAAAAGCCAAAACATGGAAATATATTTCATTTCTGGTTTCTGTGCTTTGATTTTGGTGCTTATTTCGTGTGGGAAGATAGAATGAAATTCTTCCACAGCTCTGAAAAGTGATATGGAAACTCCAAAACAGAAAGATGGCTTCATGAAAAAAGAACGTTTATTGAAAAATGTCTGTTTTTCTCAATCTATAATTTATTATATCCTCTGTATGTATTTTACATGAGTAAGTACTTATGGTAGTATCCTCTCTGTGGCTTTCATCATACTAAGTGGATAAATCATATAAGTTGATAAGAAAGTTGCAAACAGAATTTTTTAAAAATAAAAGAGAATAAAATTTCTTTTCTCTATGTATCATGAATATTCTAACATGATATATCATGAATATTCTAACATGAGAAATGTTGAGAGTTTGTGTTTGCTACATATTTTGTTTGTATTGATTCTTCTATCATTTTTTGCTGCAAAAAAAACTTATCTGGAATGTTAAAGGAGACGGATTTATGGAAAAAAGAATCCGCGCAAGACAAAAAGCTTATTTTAAAAGATTATATCGTAAAATCGCTTTTGTTGGCGTATTGTTCCTTTCTATCGTGGCATTTTGTTTTGTTGTTACAAAAATAATCAGTCATTTTTCTTCTAAAAAACAAATAACACAACAAACTGTTGTTGATTTAACTATTCCTGTTTTTGATTTACGTATCTATTGTAAGGAAATTGCCGCTTCAGTTATGCCTGACATGAAAAAAGACGTGTACCAACATTGTATTCGTTCAGAAAGTGAAGCCTATTTTGCAATTCGTGAAATGTGGGAGGAACTTTCCTATAATGCAAAGAAAAAATGTGTGAAAATGGTGCGACCAGGAGACGGAAATTATTTTCTCTTACGGAATTGTTTCTTCAATGAAAAAGAGGGAAAAAATACCATGCGCAATTATTTTTAAGTTTTATACAAAAACTTTAAAATACAAAAATCCAGTTTTTCAAGAAGATCTCATTTTATAATGGGTGTTTTTTAAGTGAAGATACTTTTTAAAAAGCACAGCTTGAAGTTCGAGGCAGTCTTGAAAAATTTTCTTCTTATCCACAAAGTTAAAGGATATCATAAAGTCAACAAAGCTGAGAAAATAAACAGGTAAATATTTTTTCGAAGTTTCATGTTTATAGTTAAAAGAAATGAAAAGAGATATGCTAAAGCATACTCCTTTGATTTTTATTCAGGAAATATAGAAATTTTCATGTTCTTGTAATATTGCTGGAACAGTTTTAACCTGAGAAATTTTTCAAGATAAATCATAAAACTGCCGTATTGTTATTGACAATCGAAATCGTTCTAGAACTTGTTAGGTTTGTGTTAGGTAGCAAGAGAAATGTTATGTTTATTGCATAGTGGCGATAAGATTCGTTTTTATGCTTTGAGCTACCGCTCCATGAGTTTCCGGCAGCTCTTTAGGGGGCTGTCGGGTGTGGGGTCTATTTCTTTTGTTCTAAAAAAGGGTTAAAGCTCTTATATTTAAAAGAAGAAGCTAAAAACTCTGGTGTGGGAGTACTGATATCATCAGTAAAAACATCAAGTGTAGGGTTTTTGTGGCAATCAAGCAGTTTGCTATAAGAGCCACAGTTGTCACAAGTTTCAAATAAAATGCCGTCGGGGGTGGTGGGGCTCACGTGTGTAGAGATTGGCTCTGTTGCTTCACAGAAAGTACATTGGGTATGTGGGTGATACCAGAGAGTCCCGCAATAAAGACAAGAACAAACTTTTACAGTTTCGTGCGCTTTCCAGTCGATTATGAGGCTGGCGGAATGTGTTCCTTGACAGGCTGGGCAAAGGTTGTTCTGCTGTGCGGTTAAATTTTGTGCATCAAGCTGTGAAGCAGCAAGAGAATACATAATTTGCAATGCCCCAAGGATGAACACATGTTCTGTTAATTGATGTTGGGGAAGCTTATGGTTTAAGAGATTATGGCTCCACAGGCGCCAGTCGTTCTTTTGTTGTTTTGTGCTTTTTAAAGCTGCGTATCTTGTCTCTGAGAGGGGTTGAACAGACAATGTTGGAGTTGATAGATGATTCAAAAAATCTTCAACAATGCTTTCATATAAGCCCAAAATTAATAATTTTGATCGATCAAGTGGAGGTGCTGAGGAGGCACCAAAACGGCTAAGAGGGATCGCAAGATCTTTAAATTTTTTACTTGACTGCTGTTGCGCATTACAAAAATGTGCAAAAAAAAGGAGTAACTCTTGAGTTGGCTCTTTCGTGGCTAAATGTGCAAAACGCTCTGCTCTTTTTGCAAATAAGGTTCTCGTATCAGGAAGTATAACAAAAAAGGGAGAGTGCACGAGGATCTCTTTGTTTACAGCCGTTGTTTTATTTTGAGAAGATTTTGTTTTGACAGGATTTGTAACTTTTTTCTGGCCTGACATGCTGGTTATTTCTTTCTCAAAAGTTTCTCTGTTTTCTCTAGCATCTTATTTTATACTGATTTTCATAAATGATAGAGTTTATTTATAAATTCCGTGGAACTTAGCTAGAAAAATTAATAGTGTAATTGGGTCCCTTTGGCAAGAACACTGATCTGTAAATGATGATGAGGTCTTGAATAATACTTGATATTAATCTATGTATAGTATAAAGAAACTCCGCAGCGATAGTGGATTGTCGATCACAGGGGGTTGCTTTATTGCAGAAGAGAGGCTATGTTCATAAGATGTTTCGTACAGTATTCGTGTGGGTGTTGGTGCTTATGCGTTAAATGTGCGAGGGGGTAAAGGGTATAGGCATTTTTAGGGTCGGTTTTAGAAACAAAAAGGGATATCTATTTATTCTCTGGTGAAGGTCATTTTTTTTACCAGAGGCTCTGTATGTATGTTTTCGTTTTTTTGTTTTTCCACAAGATAGTTGCTTTTTTAGTAAAATATGGTCTATTTAAAAAAAATACTTGGCATTTTATGTGAACATCACTAGGTTTCTGCTGGTTAACAGAGAAATAGGAAATTTTGAATTTAAGTTTTCCTTGCTGTTCTTGTGATTTTCAAAAAGTATAATGCTTTTATCAAATATCAGTAGGTATCATCTCAGTGAAATAAAACGCGGATAGTCTGATAACCGTATTTTAGACATGACTAGCATTATCGAAAATAGTGTAATGAAGAAGAGTCAATTAAGACACACACACTCCAAAAAGGGATAAAAATGAGGCCACAACAAAATAGACGGGTACGCGGTCGCAATAATAACAACAATGGCAATAACAATAATAATCGTCGCGGTCCTAATCCGTTATCTCGAAATTATGAGAGTAGCGGTCCGGATGTGAAAATTCGCGGAAATGCTCAGCAAATTGCAGATAAATACATAAGCCTTGCTCGTGATGCACAAGGTGCCGGTGATCGTGTTATGTCGGAAAATTATTTGCAACATGCTGAACACTACTTGCGTATTATTTTGGCAGCCGTCGGGCAAACACCACAGCCTCTTCGGCGTGAGGAAAATAACGAACAAGAATGTGGCGAAGTAAACGCTGAAGGTGAAAGAAAAAACACTGTCAATTGCAATACCGATGAGTCACAGACACAGTTGCAAAAAACTGCTCATGGTCAGCATTCAAAGGCCCAAAATGGGTGGACGCGTGAAGATGAATTAGAGGTTAACCTCTCTGATGAGAAAATTGATCAAGAGCAATATGTTGTCAGAGAAAATGCTGAACCTGTCAAAAAAACACGCCGACCTTCACGGTGTCGTTCTGTGCGTGCTCAAGAAGAGCCATCCCTTGAAACTGCATGGGAAACATCAGCAACTTCCCAAGATGGTGATGCTACAACAGAAAAAGTTTCTTCTCTGCCTTTATTAAGTAAAGAGATACAGAAAAAAACACGTCGGCGTCGGGTGGTTGCATCTTCAGCAGAGGAAAATGTTTAATCCAGAAAGGGATGCTTGAAGCTCTTGTGAGAGATGTTTTCAGCTGAATGATAAACAGGTTCTTAGAAAAATCCCTCGAATGTTTATATTTTGAATTCACGTTTGTATTTTCAGATACAACATCAGAAATTTTCAGCAATGGGTTTTGTGGACAGGAGTAGTGTCTCTTCAACTGTGATTGTATGAAGACCGGTGCAGAAAAACTGTGTTGTTGCTAGGTGATCCCATCTTCAGAAAAGGAAGATGATTGAAACAAAGACATGTTTAAGTGTTTGTGGAAGGCATCTTCTTAATGGGAGCGGATTGTAGGAATTTCTTCTGTTATTTCAACAGAAAGAACAGTGATTAGTGCGCCAGTGTGATAGTTGTAAATCATAAATTTTATCTGCCCATCCTGTGTTAAGATTTTCAACACAATATTGTGTTCTGAGAGGCTTTGCGATAAAATCTGTGTGTTTTTTGGTAATGAAAGTGTGTGGTGAATCACTTTTTGATTTGTTTTGTGAGAGGAAAAGAGATCGGCTTGTTTTGAAGATGATTCCGTTGTGACAATTTTATAGATAACTCCAAATAGGACAGCAAGAATAAGAACAAGCGTTATTGATATGGAAATAATCATTAACAGCATGAGTTTTTTTCTCACGCGCTCTACTGAAGGATGTAAGGGAGGATCTTGAAGCAATGTGCTTTGCTCTGTAAGATGGTCTTTTGAAGTATCAATTTTCTTATTATCCATCATACCGTACTTTTCTGCTGATTGTTTACTTAGAGTTTGTTTACATGATTGTGTTGTAGGCTAGATTGCTAGATTTTGACCATTCTATTATCAGAATAACAGTTGTTAAAATCATCTGTATATGAAACGGATAAGAGGATAAAAACAAGGCTGTTCATAAAATATTTTCTTCATAAAAAAGGTTGATAGCATAGAATCTCATTTGTTGATTATGCTTGATGAGTTTACGCTTTTCAGTTTTGTTATGCAAGAGGTCTATAGGGAAGTTCCTAGAAGTTGGGATGATGTTGAAAAGTTTTCTACGGCTTTATGGTTTTCGGATATCTTATCATTCATATTTTGACTTTTAAGCAGGAAATTGCCTTGATTTGTCACTGACCAGGTTAGCTTTACCTGTTGTTGATGGAGGTTTGCATTTATGCTGGTGCATTGGGCAAATATTTGCTGTCCATAAAAGGCAAATTTTTGGGTGGTGGGTATCACGTCTTTTTCACATGTTTGTGCTGTGGGATAGATTTTGACCATTTTATTATCAGAATAACAGCTGTTAAAATCATCTGTACACGAAACCAATAAGAGGATAAAAACAAGGTTGTTCATAAAATATTTTCTTCATAAAAAAGGTTGACAGCATAAAGCGTAATTTGTCATCCTAGGAGCACTTCTTCACAAACAAACGTTTTAAAAGGTCTGAGGTTCCGGTCTGAGGTTCCGGTCTGAGGTTCCGGTCTGAGGTTCCGGTCTGAGGTTCCGGTCTGAGGTTCCGGTCTGAGGTTCCGGTCTGAGGTTCCGGTC
>NZ_JBEPLT010000013.1:0-50668 GCF_040545385.1 Bartonella japonica | reverse complement strand
CACGTTTTACAAACCAATCATCTCACTTACGCATGAAAATCAAACGCGTGCATCGTGATGAAAAACAAATTGAACAGATTCATCAAGCTGTTGAAGCCTTTTTAGAAGAGATAGAACAAAAGATAAAACAACTCTCTACAAAAGTTGCATGAACCTTATGGGGGTGCTCTTCCCCCCCCCTTAGCACCCCCGCCCTTTCATAATTATTGTCGATAAGAAGGATAACTTTAAATGAATGAAGAAAAGTTGATAGCACCAATAAAAAAAATAAGCTTATTTGAACAAGCTCTATTGTCAATGCGCATACAAAGGCTCGTCAATATACAAGACCTCTCGATTTATCTTGGAATGTCTATGACCTATATTAGAGAGCTTGTAAAAGCTGGAGTTTTCCCTAAACCAATACAAGAAGGACGATACTTAAAATGGGATATCGTTGAAATTGATCACTATATTGAAAGCAAAAAAGCTGAAAGAGATTCTACAGAACTGCCACCACTATCGTAAACAATCAACGTCCAGTCACAAAACATGACCACTGTTCTAAAAGAACACGACGCTGTTCTAAAAAATCAGTTCTCATATAAGCTTTTGTGACTGAATTCCCCACTGAATGAGACAATGTAAATTCTGCAATTTCAAATGGTGTTGACGTTGTCTCTGCTATCCAGTCACGAAGACTAGATCTAAATCCATGAGGGCGGTAAGTAGTTCCTCTATCTTTCATAAATTTAGAAAGCGTCATATCAGATATAGGCTTTCCGGAATTTCCAACAAACAAAAATCCATTTTTTTCGATTGTTTTTGCTTTTTCAATAATAGCAATCGCCTCTGCTGTAAGAGGAACACGAAAATCAAAAACCTTTCCAACGATCCCTTTCATATTTTCTTTTGGTATTGTCCAGATTGATTGATTAATCTGCTCCAACCGTATATGCCGAATTGGCATTGAACGAACGCCAGTTAAAATTAAAAGCTTTAAAGCTAAATTTGATACAATTCTATCATCCAAACTTTGATAAAACACCGGAACTTCTTGCCACGGCATAGCTGGAATATTTTGAACATTTTGAATAAATTTTCCCAATAAAGCTTTTGCTTTTGGTACCAATTGCATATCCACGTCTATACCACGTGCTGCTGCATGTTTTATAGCAATATTCAAACGCGATAAAGCCTTGCTTGCTGTTTCATTTTTGGTTTTCCAAATAGAGGATAAGCACTCCTTTATATCAATTTGCGTCAATTCAGTAATTGCTATATCTCCAAGTTTAGGAAAAACATGTAATGTCAGAGGCGTTAACCACCTTGCAGCTGTTCCTTCATTTTTTAATTCGCTTTTTTTGGCTTCAAAAGCGCTTAAAACAATTTCTCGTAAAGAAATATTATCAACCGACCGCTTTAACTTTTCATTGTTCCTTTTACGAATCGGATCAATCCCTTGCTGCAAAAGATCACGACAGACCGTAGCCTTAAGCCTTGCTTCTTTCAAAGATACAACACTACAAGAGCCTAATCCCATTTCACGACACTTTTTATTCAAATCGAATCGAAAAACCCAACGTCCTTGATTCTG
Organism: Bartonella japonica; assembly: GCF_040545385.1. NCBI lineage: Bacteria > Pseudomonadati > Pseudomonadota > Alphaproteobacteria > Hyphomicrobiales > Bartonellaceae > Bartonella > Bartonella japonica. The sequence continues at coordinate 49,092 of NZ_JBEPLT010000013.1, read as the reverse complement.
CGCTGTTTTGATAAGCCATAGCCCAGCTCCATCTGCATATTTACCTTTAGGAAAATTTTTTACAGATAAGGCAGATAATCTATCACGTGTTCTTGTTTTTCTAATCACTTTTTAAACCACCTTTTGAACCACCTTTTGAATTGTACTTGTGACAGATTCATCTGATATTAAGGTCGTACATAAAAAAACAATTAATTAAATAAAAACAACGAGTTACAAACAAAATAAAACAAACAATGGCACCACGTGATATTATAGAAAACCTATAACTGGTGCGGTCGAGAAGACTCGAACTTCCACGGGTTGCCCCACAGCGACCTCAACGCTGCGCGTCTACCAATTCCGCCACGACCGCACTTGGTAAAGAAAACATATCAATTCCCTGGCTTTAACAAATCAAAAAGAAAGGTACAAGCCTATTTTCACTTTCTCATAATTTATTTTATCTAAATGACTTATGGTTCAATATAAGCTATTTAAATATAAGCTTCACTATGGTTTTTGAATCATCATCATAAAATTAGCCTGTGCACTTTGATCTTTTTCATAACAACCATAAAAACTTGTTGTAATCGTTTTCGAGCCCTGTTTTTGAATTCCCCTCATAGCCATGCACATATGTTCAGCTTCAATCAAAACTGCAATACCACGAGGTTCCAGATGTTCTGCTAAAGCTTGGGTTATTTGAGCTGTCATAGATTCTTGCGTTTGTAAACGACGAGAAAAAATATCAACAACACGTGCAATTTTTGAAAGACCAACAATCTTTGTATCAGGAAAATACCCAATATGCGCTTTTCCAACAATTGGAATCATATGATGTTCACAATGAGAATAAAAAGGAATATTTTTAACAGTTATCGCTTCATTATATCCTGAAACTTCTTCAAAAACCATTCCTAGAATTTCTTCAACCGATTTATTATAACCAGAAAAAAGCTCATAATATGCCTTAGCTACGCGCTTTGGAGTATCAATCAGCCCCTCTCGATTTGGATCTTCACCTACCCATAAGAGCAATGTGCGAATCGCAGATTTTACCTCTTCAAAACGAGGACGCTTTTTCCCAGATAAAAACGGGTCTGTAGTACCTCCTTTAACAACATTACACATTTAAAAACTCCAAAGCTGATCTTACACAAAGCATTTGCTATATATCTATTTTATTTTGTATAATCTCTATATAAGTGAATGAAAAGCTTAAACAATCACAACTTTTAAAATTTCAGACAATAGCTCTCATGATTGATAACATCTATGATAACCTCTATAATGATAAAATACTTAAATATGCTGCGCATATAAGCAGAATTGGACGTCTTAATAATCCAGATGCAACCTCAAAAAAACATGCACGCCTTTGTGGTTCAACAGTTACTGTAGATCTAAAAGTAGAAAATAACATTGTTATAGATTTTGCCCATGAAGTACATGCATGTGTGTTAGGACAAGCATCCGCTTCACTTTTAGCATCTCATATCATCGGGCAAACAACACAAAGTATTAAAATATTACGCGAAATAATCTATCAGATGTTAACCCAAAACGGTCCTCTTCCTCCGTTTCCCTTTGAAGAATTTTCTTATCTACAGCCCATTAAAGACTACAAAACTCGCCATGCATCAACGATGCTTACCTTTGACGCAACAGTAGAATGTATTGAACAAATTGAAAAAAAATAAATGCTCAAACCACCATCGCAACAAAAAAAGAAACAAACTCGAAACTATACAGGTTCTTGGCAAAAAACACCTGGACGATTGCTTGGTATCTTCTTGATACGTTTTTATCAAATAACATTTTCCAGTTATATAGGAAATCAATGTCGCCATATGCCAACCTGTTCAGAATATACTTATGAAGCGATCGCACGTCACGGACTGTGGGCTGGTGCATGGATGGGACTTTTTCGTCTTATACGTTGTGGTCCATTTGGAACAGATGGTTTTGATCCAGTCCCTACCTCTCTTGAAAATTCTTGTTGTTTTTATAAACCTTGGCGCTACTGGAAAATTTCTGCAAAACACAACAAATAATTCTTTTCTTTTTTCATGTGTATTGATAAAAAAATCAGTCTATAGAATTTAAATTATGACCAATTTTTTATGAAACCATCCGCAATCGTTGGCGGAATTGGATTAAAGAGGTATTTTATGTCTTGTTCTGTTTCCCTTTCTTTTCCTGATGGTTCAAAACGTGATTACCCCACAAAAATGACGGGGCTGGAATTGGCAGAATCCATTTCTAAATCGCTTGCAAAAAAAGCGGTTGCTTATCGTCTTAATGGAAACATTCAAGATCTATCAGATCCATTAGAACAATCTGGTCAAATAGAAATTATTACCCGAGAAGACCCACGTGCTCTTGAGCTTATACGTCATGATTGTGCACATGTCTTAGCTGAAGCTGTACAAGAGCTCTTTCCTGAAACGCAAGTGGCAATCGGCCCCGTTATTGAAAATGGTTTCTATTATGATTTTGCACGTCAACAGCCTTTTACATTAGATGATCTTATTATCATTGAAAAGAAAATGCGTGAAATTATTCAACGCAATAAACCTTTTACAAAAGAGATTTTGTCTCGTGAAAAAGCAAGAGAAATTTTTTCTAAAAAAGGTGAACTTTATAAAGTTGAGCTTATTGATAGCATTCCCCAAAATCAAGATTTGAAAATTTATTATCAGGGGGATTGGTTTGATCTTTGCCGTGGTCCACATATGCAGTCTACAGGACAAATTGGCAATGCTTTCAAACTCATGAAAGTCGCAGGAGCTTATTGGCGTGGTGATTCCAATAATCCGATGCTAACAAGAATTTATGGCACAGCATTTGCTAATGAAAATGACTTAAAAACCTATCTGCACATGCTGGAAGAAGCTGAAAAACGTGATCACCGTCGTTTGGGACGTGAAATGGATTTATTTCATTTTCAAGAAGAAGGACCAGGAATGATTTTCTGGCACCCAAAAGGCTGGAAAATGTTTCAAAACTTGATCAGCTATATGCGTAGACGCCTCGATGATCACCAATATGCCGAAGTTAATGCACCACAAGTACTTGATAGATCACTTTGGGAAATATCTGGTCATTGGGGCTGGTATAAGGAAAATATGTTCAAAACAATTCCAGCAGCAGAGAATTGGAATAATGAAAGTATTTACGCTCTTAAACCAATGAATTGCCCTGGTCATGTGCAGATTTTTAAACATGGTTTAAAATCTTACCGCGACTTGCCTATAAGGCTTGCTGAATTCGGTGTTGTCCATCGTTATGAACCTTCAGGATCTCTACATGGTCTTATGCGTGTACGTAGTTTTACACAAGATGATGCACATATTTTTTGTACCAATGAGCAATTAGCTGATGAATGCCTTAATATTAATGATTTGATCTTATCAACTTATGCTGATTTTGGTTTTAAAGAAATCAGTCTTAAACTTTCAACACGTCCAGAAAAGCGAGTGGGATCTGATGCACTATGGGATCATGCAGAAAATATCATGAAATCCGTCCTCAAAACTATCGAAACAAAATTTGCTGGACAAATCAAAACAAGTATCCTTCCAGGAGAAGGTGCATTTTATGGACCAAAATTTGAATATACATTGAAAGATGCTATCGGTCGTGAATGGCAGTGTGGAACAACGCAAATAGACTTTAATCTCCCTGAACGCTTTGGAGCATTTTATATTGATAAAGATTCAGAAAAACATCAACCTGTTATGATTCACCGTGCTATTTTTGGATCAATGGAGCGCTTTCTTGGTATATTAATCGAAAATTTTGCTGGTCATATGCCACTTTGGCTTGCACATGAACAAGTTATTGTAGCAACAATTACATCCGAAGCAAATGAATATGCAAAAAAAATAACGGCGAAACTTAAAGCGGTTGGAATTTCAGCAACATTAGATCTTCGTAATGAAAAAATTAACTATAAAATACGAGAACATTCTTTAAAAAAAGTGCCTGTTATTTTAGTATGTGGCAAACGCGAATCTGAAACAAACAGCGTGAATGTACGCCGCTTAGGGAGTCAGAATCAAGTCTTATTGTCTATAGAGGAAGCAATTACGCAACTCACAAATGAAGCAACACCACCTGATTTGCGTCGTTTAATAAACACTTAAAGTATGTAAAAAATAAAAGAAACTATAAAGCGAAAAGAATCATTGTTACCGTATTCTATCAAGCATGCGTTTGCATTCAATTAATTCAAACAGTGTTTCTTGCAGCAATTCTTTATCACTCTTATCTTTATAAATATTAGCAGCACCGATAGATGCTTCTCCCTCATTCCTCATAAAACTTAAAAGCCCGAAAGAAGATTTTTTAGGCTTATCGCTGGTAAGTTCAGAAGTTTTTCCTGCCTGTCTCTTTTCTATTACAACATTCATGGCATCAAGATCGCCATTACCAAACGCGGTAACAAAGGTGGCACCATTTTCTTTCAAAAGGCGCTGTACACCCTTTATCGTATACCCCTGATCGTACAGTAATTGCTTAATACCATTGAGTAAATCAACATCAGCTGGGCGATAATAGCGTCTCCCCCCGCCACGCTTCATTGGCTTAATCTGCTTAAAACGCGTTTCCCAAAATCTTAAAACATGTTGCGGAAGCCCTAAAAACTCGGCTACTTCGCTAATTGTGCGAAAAGCATCGGAGCTCTTATCCATTTTGCAACTTCCTATCTAAAATACTATAATTCATCAAGTTTTATTTTCTCAACAAGATTGGTCAAAAATAAGATCATCACTTGACTCTATTTCAATTAAAAAGCCTTTTGTTAAACAAAATCTAGAACTTAATTTCATACAATTTTTCTTAACAAATACCAAAACCTATAGCATGATTTATTCATGTGATATTATCTTTGTCTTGTGCGATGTGAATCTAAAATCCTTTGTTTAAGTACATTTGCAGCCTTAAATGTCACTACACGTCTCGGTGGGATAGGCGCTTCAACACCAGTTTTTGGATTACGCCCAACACGTTCATTTTTATTGCGAACTTGAAAAGTTGCAAAAGAAGAGAGTTTAACCGCCTCACCTCTTACAAGTGAATTACAAATTTCATCCAAAACCAATTCAACCAAAGCAGCTGATTCAGTGTGTGACAAGCCCACTCGTTTACAAACTACGCTCGCTAAATCCGCACGCGTTACTGTCTTACTTGCCATTATAACCACCTATTCAAATATTAAAATTACTAAATGACTTATACGTTTTATTCAAATATGGTCAAGCGGCCATAATCTACAAACGAATAAGAATTGCTCCCCATGTAAACCCACCTCCCATAGCTTCTAACATGATGAGATCTCCTTTTTTAATTTTTCCCTCACCAATAGCTGTTGTTAAAGCCAATGGAACTGATGCTGCAGACGTATTACCGTGTTTATCAACGGTAATCACAACTTTATCTATGGCAATTCCCAATTTTTTAGCAGATGCTTCAATAATCCGTTTATTGGCTTGATGAGGCACGAACCAATCCAATTGTGAAGAATCTATACTAGCAGCAGAAAAACAATCATCAACCACATCTGTGATCATACCAACTGCATATTTAAAAACTTCTCGTCCTTCCATGCGCAAATAGCCCGTTGTTTGCGTTGTTGAAGGACCACCGTCAACATACAACTTATCCATGTACGCACCATCAGAGCGTAATTTTACAGATAATATACCACGACCAAAAGCAATTTCATCCTCACTTTCCTGTGCTTCCAAAACAGCAGCACCTGCACCATCACCAAATAGAACGCATGTTGTACGGTCTTTCCAATCTAAGATCCGAGAAAATGTATCAGCCCCGATAACTAAAGCTCTCTTGGCAGCTCGGCAACGTAAATAGGCATCTCCTGTCGCTAAAGCAAAAATAAAACCAGAACAAACCGCTTGAATATCAAAAGCAAATCCATGGTTCATTCCCAAAGCATGCTGAATTTCAACAGCCGAAGCAGGAAAAGTACGATTTGGTGTTGAGGTTGCCAAAATAATACAATCAATATCATTTATTGTTAGACCAGCATTTATCAAAGCTGCTTGTGCAGCTTCAACTCCTAAAGAAACAGTTGTTTCATTTTTATTAGCAATGTAACGCTGGTGTATTCCTGTACGTTGAACAATCCATGAATCTGATGTTTCAACAAACTTCGCAATCTCATCATTTGATAAGCTTTTTTTTGGCAAGGCACTCCCTACACCACACATAACGGATCGAATCATTCGCTCCTAACCTTTTCCTGAGACTTTTTACTTATATTACAAAATTTTATCATATAATTCCCCCATTCAGCGCTGCTTCATCTTCTTGATCAAAAAGCACTTCTTTATTCTCATGAAACCGCCGTAAATCAGCCGTTATTTTTTTCAAAAGCCCATTGCTAACCATCTCATAACCAACACGAATAGCAGAAGCAAAACCGTCAGCATTAGCGCTACCATGACTTTTTATGACAACACCATTTAAACCTAGCAGCACTCCACCATTCACCCTGTCGGGATCCATTTTATGTTTCAGTGTACGAAAAGCACCCCGCGATAAAAAATAACCAAGAGATGTTAAAAAAGAACTTCGTAGTGCGGAATTTAAGATTTCCGCTATCTGCCGTGCTGTTCCTTCTGCCGTCTTTAAAGCAATATTACCAGCAAACCCTTCTGTTACAACAACATCTACTGTTCCTTTTCCAATGTCATTACCTTCAACAAATCCCTTATATTCTAAGCCTTCTAATTGCACTTCACGCAATATCATTCCAGCTTTTTTTATTGCATAGAGACCTTTAACCTCTTCAACACCGACATTTAAAAGCCCCACACTTGGTCTTTCCGTGTGATATAAAGCGCGAAACATACCTGCCCCCATAACAGCTAAATCGACCAACTGGTTTGCTGATGCACCAATCGTCGCCCCAATATCCAAAACAATGCTCTCACTGCGTAGTGTTGGCCAAATTCCTGCAATTCCAGGACGCTCTGCTTCAGCCATCATCTTTAGACAAAAGTAAGACATTGCCATAAGCGCACCAGTGTTTCCAGCAGAAATGCATGCATCAGCTTCACCATTTTTTACCGCCTCAATTGCATACCACATTGATGATTTACCACGTCCGTTGCGCAGTGCCTGACTTGGCTTCTCATCCATACGCGTATAACTTTCTGTCGGAAAAAAACACGAAACAGAAGCCAAACTAGGATATTTTTTTAAAACCGGCTTAACAACCTCATCTACCCCATAGAATAGAAAACGAATATTTGGCAAATGCTTTTGTACAATTGCGGCTCCTGCAATAGTTACTTCTGGACCATAATCACCGCCCATCACATCCACAGAAATTCTAATCACGCTTGCATATCCCACATCTTTTTATTTAAGCTTTTAAATGCTATATTGCGATTTTTTACTTCTGAGCATCCCTAGAAGCATATCACCATAAAAATAGCTTCGCAGAAAATACCGTTTTTATAATAGTATACAATAGATAATTTTTTTATGCTTTTACAATCACTTCCAATTTTTTAAAACTGAAAATGGTGATAACTTTTGCTTATCCTCTTCTAAATTTTCAATCGTATGCATCTTTATCCCTTTTTTACGAGGATAATGGTCAATGGATAACTCAAAAAATTCTTCCATAACTGCACCAATATCGATTTTATCACCATAAAAGACTTCTGGTGTATCGAGCCCTTCCACATCTAAAAACAATTCACCTGTATCTTCTGATATTTTTGGCTTTGTAAGATTTGCATCTTCTGGAACAAAAACAACTTCAATCTTTTCATGAAGAATATTTTCTAACGGCTCTAATGTAACAACACATAACTGTACGATACGCGCCTGCAATAAACCTTTTATACGAATTCCACGCTTTTTCCATGGTAAAATGTGAAACTTTCCCTTACAAAATCTTACTTCAACTAAATCGTGATTCTTAGCTAAATGTGTACATTCTTTTTGATTCGCACAAATATGAACTCTTATACCTTTGGTCGGCAATGAACGTACTGATATTGGATAAGCTAAAGCAAATGTCATTGGAAAAACATTTTGAGCATTCATCGACAACTCCTAAATATGCAAAGAGCATTAAAATTTAAAATATTCTACTTTCATTTAGGTAAAATACATTTATTTATTTTTTTCTTTTCTAACGAAACGCTGTATGACATAATTCACTTTATAATAGGGAAGCTCAATATAGGCTATGACAAATTAAGTTAGAATGAGAAAAAATTTGAGCTTACCTTTTTGTCGTACATATAAATTATTAAGGGAGATATCATTGTTTCAAATGCCTTACATAGTAGACTTAATCAAACGTAAATTGCTGATTGGTCTGTCAATAACGAGCATGATTGCAATCACTGGTTGTAGTTTTATTGATTCTTCAGGCTCAAAACAGACATATCAAGAAGGTTATATTCTTGATAAAAATGCTCTTAGTTCTATTTCTGTTGGATCAAGTCAAGAACAAGTTATTTTAAGTTTAGGGCGTCCCTCGTTGAAGACAAAACATGATAATGAGATCTTCTATTATATCTCGCAAACACGGTATCGTGCGATGCAATTTATGAAAACAAAAATTATTGATCGCAAAGTTTTAGCTATTTACTTCAATAAAGACAATCAAGTTACTAAGATAGCGCACTATGGTTTACAAAATGGTCAAGTCTTCGACTTCATCACACAAACAACACCAACTGCTACAAAAGAGCAGTCTTTCTTAATGCAGATTATAAAAGGTCCTGCAAATTCATAAACCTATAACTTGTAATATCCATATACAATCCTGATCATGTCAGGGTTGTAACACTGTCTTTACGAGCGCGCTTTTTTTGCCATATTATCAAGAACTGCATTAACAAGTTTTGGCTCATCGCCTTCGAAAAACGCCTTTGCTATATCAACATACTCATTCATAACAACCGCAACAGGTACATCGGGGCGATTAATCAACTCCCATAAACCAGCACGCAAAATTGCGCGTAATATAGAATCAAGACGTGAAAGTGACCACTCTGCAGAAAGTTGTTGGTGAAGCATAGGGTCAAGCTGTTTTTGACTTTTTACAACACCAGTGATAATGGACAAAAACCACTGAAAATCAGCCTCAAGATACTGATCTCCATCAATATCTTTTCCTAAATGGTAAGCTTCATATTCAGCTGCCGTTTCTATCACACCAGTGCCAACCATATCCATTTGATAAAGCGCCTGAACTGCAGCAAACCTCGCTGCTCCACGTTTATTGGCTGAACGCGGAGAATATTTTTCTTTTATATCAGCCATACCTAATAATTATCTCCGAATTTATTTTTGAGAGCTACCATACATAAAGCAGCTTCAGCAGCAAAACCACCTTTATTTTTTTCATCTTGTTTTGCACGTGCCCACGCTTGTTTTTCATCCTCAACAGTCAAAATACCATTTCCAATAGCCAAATTCTGATGAACAGTTAAATCCATCAATGCACGACAAGAATCATTCGCGACAATTTCAAAATGATATGTTTCACCTCGGATAACACAGCCAAGTGCAACATAACCGTCGTAGGATACCTTACGACTTTTTTCGGCAAAGGCTATTGCACCAGGTATTTCTAATGCTCCTGGAACGGTGACAATATCATAGCTTACTCCAGATTTTTGTAAAACACTCGTTGCACCCGTAAGAAGCGCATCAGAAATTTCATCATAAAAACGTGCTTCAACAATCAATACATGCAATTTTTTACATATCTCTTTCGTCATGATGAAATCCCATAAGAAAATTAAATAAAAAACTTAGGGCATTAAAACACTAAACTCTCAAGACTAAACCTTTAGCTTATCGATCTTTCATTTTAAAGCCAGAAATTTTGCAGCATACCGAGCAAGCTGATCAATTTCCAAATTAACCTGATCGCCAATTTTAGCTTGTCCCCATGTTGTTACTTCAAGTGTATGGCGAATAATAAGAACATCAAAAATACAATTTTCAACACTATTAACAGTCAAAGATGTTCCATTGAGTGCAACAGAACCCTTATTGACAATAAAAGGCACAAATTGTGTTGGAATTTGTAGGAAAAAACGAACTGCATCCCCTTCATTTTTCTGATCAATAATCTCAGCCAAACCATCAACATGACCAGAAACCAAATGCCCACCCATTTCATCACCCAATCGAAGTGAACGCTCTAAATTAATAAAAGTTCCTTTTGTCCACTGTGCAAGATTAGTCAACCGCAATGCTTCTTCCCATGCTTCGACAGCAAACCAACTTCTGTTTTCCTGATGTATCCCTCGTTCAACGATTGTCAGACAAATCCCTGAACACGCAATTGATGCACCAATTTCTAAACTCTCTATAGCATAGAACGTAGAAATATTTAAACGCACGCCTTGTTCTAAAGACATAACTTCTTCAACACAACCTATATCCGTTATAATACCTGTGAACATAGCGTTTTACGCCTCCATTTATAAAAACGGTCATTTCCAAACATTCTTGATTCAACTTCATGAAACTGTGAAAGATAATTTCCAAAGCAAGGAGCTTCGATACGATTTTCTCCTAAAATAACGGGAGTATAAAAACATATTAAATGATCTACACAACCGGCACTTAAAAATTTTTCCCCAGTCTTTACGCCTCCCTCAAGTAAAATACTATTAATCCCATGTCGATAAAGCAGCTGTAAAATAGCAAGGGGCTGCATATAACCGTCACTCATTTCTATTGAATATACAGATACGCCATACTGTTCCAGAACACTTTTTTTATTTTTTTTTGAACAATTCACATCACAAATGACCCATGTAGGAATTTTTGTTGCTGTTTGAACAACTTTTGTATCAAGAGGAATGCATAAATCTGTATCTAAAATAACACGTATAGGAGAACGCATCTCCATTCCTGGCAAACGACAATTTAATTGTGGATTATCTGCTAGTACAGTACCAATACCAACAACAATAGCATCATTTTGAGCACGTAAAATATGAGAGTGTGTGTGTGAAATCATTCCACTAATTTTTATACCACCCTGCCCTTTTTTCCCCACACCATTGTCTGCAGAAATTGCCATTTTCAAAGTAACAGCACAACGTTGCAACTTTCTTATACACCAATGCGTGCATAAAGCCTCAAAAGCTTTTTCAGCCAAAACTCCTTCAACCACTTCAATACCAGCCGCATGCAAAAGAGCAATACCACGGCCATTAACCCGCTTATCTAAATCAGTAAGAGCAATAACAACCCGTGAAATACCTGAATTAATGAGCGCATTTACACAGGGAAAAGTTTTACCATAATGCGAACAAGGTTCTAAAGTAACATAAGCGGTAGCACCGTGAGCCAAGGGACCGGCCATGTGCAAAGCTTGTACCTCAGAGTGTGGTCTTCCATGAATGGCTGTTACACCATAACCGACAATGGATGCCTCCCTTCCCTCATCGTATTGCACAATTAATGTACCAACCGAAGGGTTTTCACCAGTAAGACCAACATGACGTTCTGCCAAACGGATAGCTGCAGCCATAAACCGTTCATCCTGCACTTTTTTATTCATCAAAACAAGATTCTGTATCCGTTATACTCTTTGACAACTCATCTATAACATTATGAAAATCGCTTGCATTACGAAAATCTCGATAGACAGAAGCAAAACGAATGTAAGCAATATCATCAATGCTTTTCAATGCTTCCATCACAAGATGCCCTATTTTTTCCGAAGCAATCTCTGGCTCTCCTAAACTCTCGAGCTGTCGTACAATGCCAGAAATCGCCCGTTCAATATGATCTGGATCAATATTACGTTTACGCACAGCCACTTCAACGGATCGTATCAATTTATCTCGATCAAATGGCTCACATCGACCACTTTTTTTAGAAACCAAGAGCTCACGCAACTGGACACGTTCAAAAGTTGTAAAACGGCCACCACAAACGGAACACACACGTCGACGACGAATGACCGCTCCTTCTTCAGCAGGACGAGAATCCTTAACCTGTGTATCTTCACATTGGCAGTAGGGACAGCGCATCTTTCCCCACCCTTAACAAATGCTAAGATAAGAATAAAGCGGAAATCTACTCGTTATATCTTCCACCTTTTTCTTGACTATCATTTCAACAACACGATTATTTTCATCGCTTTTAGCCTCTTTAAGACCATCAAGAACTTCTGAAATCAAATTACCAATTAGAACAAACTCTTTTTCTGTAAAACCACGCGTCGTTGCAGCAGGTGTCCCCAAACGAATTCCAGATGTTATCGACGGTGGTTCAGGATCAAAAGGAATACCATTTTTATTACATGTAATATGAGCACGTCCCAAAGCCAATTCGGCACGTTTTCCCGTCAAATTCTTGGAACGCAAATCAACCAATAACAAATGATTATCAGTACCACCAGAAACAAGATCAAAACCGTTATCTTGCAGTGTTTTCGCCAAAATTTTTGCATGAGTAATGACATTAGCGCTGTAGCTTTTGAAAGAAGGCTGTAAAGCTTCTTCAAATGCGACAGCTTTAGCCGCAATCACATGCATTAAAGGGCCTCCTTGAAGACCAGGAAAAATCGCCGAGTTGATTTTTTTCGCTAAAACTTCATCATTTGTTAATATCAAACCACCACGAGGACCACGCAAAGATTTATGTGTTGTAGTTGTTACAATATGTGCATGCGGAACAGGTGAAGAATGTACCCCCCCTGCAACAAGACCAGCAATATGAGACATATCGACAAGGAAATAAGCATCAATCTCATCTGCAATTTCACGAAACCGTTTCCAATCCCATAGACGAGGATAAGACGAACCACCAGCTATAATAAGTTTGGGCCTATGTCCTTTTGCAAGCCGTTCAACTTCCTCCATATCAAGAATTTGATCTTCTTGACGCACGCCATAATGAACAGCATTAAACCATTTCCCAGACATATTAACGGATGAACCGTGCGTAAGATGACCACCAGCATTTAAGTCCAGTCCCATAAATGTATCACCAGGCTGGAGTAAAGCTAAAAATACAGCCTGATTCATTTGACTACCAGAATGAGACTGTACATTGGCAAAAGCAGCACCAAAAAGCTTTTTTGCACGTTCAATTGCTAAATCTTCAACGACATCAACAAATTGACACCCCCCATAGTAGCGCTTTTTTGGGTAACCTTCTGCATATTTATTGGTTAAAACCGATCCCTGTGCTTCAAGAACAGCTCTTGAAACAATATTTTCTGAAGCAATCAGCTCAATTTCATGTTTTTGACGATCAAACTCTCCGCGAATTGCCTCAAAAATTGCAGCATCAACGGTTTGTAAATTATCATTAAAAAAGCGTTTTGGGGTATCATTTTCTTGCTGAATCATAAAACACGTTCCTAACATAAAAAAATAAAGTCGTGGAACGATAACACAGCAAAGCATGCAAACCAAATATTTTAAACCACTTTCACTTAAAAATAACGCAAACATTTATCTCATTGCTTTGCCATATAAATAAAAGAGCTTTTCTCTCATAAAAATAGTGCAAAATAAGTACTAATTTTTTTCTTACCTACGTTTATTTACGAATAAAATAACTTATAATTTTTAGGAAATTCAATAATTTAAATTGGTAATTATTTTAAATAATTTATAATATGACAAGCTAAATGTGATAGAAAAAAAATAACTTAAGGAAAAGAGGATGGCAACGAAAGTTTTTATTGATGGTGAGCATGGAACAACCGGATTACAGATACAAAAACGACTAGCGAATCGATCAGATTTTGAATTACTTTCGCTTTCCCATACCGATCGACATAATATTGATGCCCGTAGAGAGTGTCTTAACCAAGCTGACATTGCTATTTTATGTCTTCCTGATGATGCTGCGCGCGAAATTGTTACTTGGCTTAAAAATAATAAAAAAATTAGAATTATTGATAGCTCGACAGTTTACCGTATTGCACCAGATTGGGTCTATGGTTTTCCTGAAATAACTATGGGACAAAAAGAACGCATCCAAACAGCACGCTACGTGACCAATCCCGGATGTTATCCTACCGGTGCAATTAGCTTGATTCGACCACTTCGTGAAGCCGGACTAATAGACGCTTCTTATCCGATATCAATTCATGCAATATCTGGTTATACTGGAGGTGGCAAACAATTGATTGCCCAAATGGAAAGCCAATCTCGAAAAAATGATATTCGGGAAAATTATTTTATCTACGCTCTTAATCTTGAGCACAAACATGTACCGGAAATTAAAATCTATGGGCAAATCAACCAAACACCTATTTTTGTACCAAGTGTTGGTCGTTTTCCTCAAGGAATGATTGTAAGTATTCCACTCCATCGCCATTTATTCACAAAATCAGCCAACCGCTCTGATCTACGTGAAATCCTTGGAAATCATTACAATGAACAAAATGTCATATCGGTTGCATCACAAGAAGAAACGGAGACCCTTACTAAGCTCAATCCAGAACACTTAGCACATAAAGACGGAATGAAACTGTTCGTGTTTGGAAATGAGCGCGAAGGGATCTTTAATCTCTGTGCTCTATTAGATAATTTGGGGAAAGGTGCATCCGCAGCAGCTGTTCAAAATCTCGACTTAATGCTTTTAGGAAGCTAAACTTTCTCTTGGATATAAGCTTTTATTCAACAGCATGATAGGCTCCTTTTGTTGCACGCCAATGTGCAACCGAAAAACATAATAATATCAACGCAACACTTTGGTGAATAAGCCCTAAACTTATAGGAACTTCATGCAATAATGTAAAAACACCTAAGAATGCTTGAACAATTATCATCATACACATAAAAAATGCGCGACGAGAATGGGTTGAATGTGGAACATTTTTTTGTACATATAAAGCGTGAATAATCGCTACAATAAACAAGAAATAAGCGAATAAACGGTGTGTGAATTGAACGGTTAAGGAATTTTCAAATAAATTAAGCCAAACGGGACTATGCTGCAACAGTCCATCAGGTATAATTTGACCGTCCATCAGTGGCCATGTATTATAAACTTTGCCTGCATGAAGTCCCGCAACCAAAGCACCAAAATAAACTTCAATCAAGATTAGAACAACAAACCAGCCTGCAAAATATTGAACCTTTTGATTCGCAGGCTCTTCTGAATATTCTGCAAGTCCTCGAGATAAGTAAGTAACAAAAATAATAACAAAACACGCTGTGATAAGATGAAAAGCCAAACGATATTGGCTTACGCTTGTCAAATTACTTTGACCAATACCTGAAGCCACCATCCACCAACCAATAGCACCTTGCAATGCAATAAGAATTGGCACAATAGAAAGCTGAAACAACATATTTTTTTCAATACGTTTCGTTGCCCAAAACCAAATTAAACCAAATAAAGCCACAAGACCAACTAGGCGCCCAAGGATACGATGTGCCCATTCCCACCAAAAAATGACCTTAAATGCACTTAACGTCATATCGCGATTAAGCAGCTTATATTGCGCTATCTGTTGATACTTTGAAAACTCCTCCTGCCATTGATCTACACCAATCGGTGGAATAACACCATGGATCGGCTTCCATTCGGTTATCGATAACCCTGATCCTGTCAAGCGAGTAGCCCCTCCTACCAAAACAATTGCTAAGCAAAGCACTAAAATAGAATAAAGCCACACTCGAATTTGTTTTCGATTTCTTTTCTGCAATGGTGTTAAAACGCTATCATTCAATCTTTTTACTGCCATTTCCTCGTCTCCCCCGTCTTTCTTCAACCGCAATTCGTTCTAAAATTGAACATTCAAATTTTAGCTATTTTTCTATGTATGACAACTTTAACATAAAACAAGTATACTCTATAGTCATACAATTCGCATTCTTAATTTTGTAAAATTTATGATGTAACAGCACAGTAAACAGTCTTTGGAAACCTACGCACCATTTGCATTATCCAATTATGTTCGTTAAAAACAATATTACAAATGTAATAATCTGTTAGCTCAGAAAAATTTTTAACCTCATACCTAAATTTATTTCATATTTCTAAAATGATAAAATTACATTCCTTTTTCTTGTAATATATGAGCAATGATCTTTGCAAAACGTTGTACAAAATAGCACTTGTTAATCTCTAGAGAAGAATATTAATTCCGTGTCATAATCATAAAAAACAAAAGAGAAGAAAAATGTCCCTTCGCTCCTGTCCCCTTTTACAAGGGAGCAGCTACTGCTTTCTTACAGCGCCGTTATTTCCAATGTCTATAAAGCACATTTTGATATATTAAAAGCAAATCTTTTAGATAAATAAGGTGTATATTAAAGGTAGAAGTGATGTTTATAAACAAGTCTTTATTTAGAAGCGTATTAATTATCGCACTTTTTACAACGTATCTTATATCCACTTCAAACGGATATGCTAATTCTAAAAATTCTCCTTCATTTTTGAGTAAGCTATTTTGTTCAAAAGAGATTGCGGAGCTAGGCAATGTACTAAGAAATAAAGAAGACACGAAGGAGCTGTATCGTGAGTCACTTGATAGAATCCTATGGTGGAAACACATTTTTCTCAAACTGAGACAACTGAATTTCAGTTACTAATAAAAAAGTATTTGATGAATAATAAAAATTTATTTTTGAAAGAACGAGTCAAAGAGATAGAAAAATGGCATAATTTAATTAAAGAAAGGTATGAGATAGCGTACAGCATACTTGGTGACATGGAAAGGAAAATATATGGAATGGAACTTGTTCATAACGAAACACAATTAAAACAACACACTAAAACATCACAAATTTTAAGAGAAATTACCGAAATTCAAATACGTATCACTGCAAATAAGGAAAAACTTAAAGAACTAGACCATGAAATTCATACCTTATACATAAATTTACTTTTTTCTAATAGCCAATAGTTACACATTATAGTTAAGTGCTTTTTTGAAAATACTTATGAAACGCATTAAGAGCAACGCGCAATGAATTCACAAGATGCAGCAGCATTTGATCTTCTATAACTAGATACTGTAGCGCTGCATAAAGATTATATACTGTCTATAGAGAATTAGGACTTCTTTTAGGCCTCCTTCTTGCACGGTACGATCGTGATTGGTTGTTTTTTGACCCCACTGCTCAAGTTTATACGGCATTATATCTATCTTTCATTTCTTTAAGATAAGCTATTCATACTAAAATAAAACTACTCATTAAACACAACTCTTTTCAAAAGCTATATTTTGAAAATTACCCCTATTGGGCTTTAGGCAATTTTGTTAAAAACGTTTACAAATCTATTTAAATGATTGACCTTTTGTAATAACTTTGTAAAAAGTCATACTTAGTTTGGAGGGGTGGCCGAGCGGTTTAAGGCACCGGTCTTGAAAACCGGCGTGCAGGAGACTGTACCGTGGGTTCGAATCCCACCCCCTCCGCCATTCAAACTTTTACTTCATGTAATATATTGATTTTATTAATATTTTTTCATGGTGCGGGATAGTAAAATAAAGATGCGAGAATAGGATTTTACATTTTCTTCTAGAATATATTATAGATTTCAGGATTGATTGTTTGTTTATGAGAAAGATCTAAAGCATTTCTTATTCTGATAATTGATTCTATAATCTCTTCTCTGCCCCAAAAGATAAGAATTTATCACCTAGTTTTCTGAGCATGTTTCCAAGCACATAAGCGTTCACCTTACTTGTTATGCTTTAAGATTTGTCTTGCTAAGTTTGGGCTCATCATAAGCATATCTTTCTGCTCCAAATAAATAGGTAACCAACCTATAACAAGAAATAATACTATTTGCCCCGTACCCAAAAAGAGAGAGCAACACGCCCTATTCGCCCTTCCTGCTCAGCTGCCAACATTTCCTTTTGGAAATAAGCTCCCTGAACTGCGGTAAGATAACCACCTTCCCAAATATGCTTATAAAACTCAGGGCGGTTATGAAAATCATCAAGCCGCGCTTCATTCAAAAGCTTTGGAAACTTTGGATTGTCTGACCAATTGATCTCTACACGCTTAATGGCTTTATTGTCTGAAAAGCGAAACCGCCTTTCAACTGGTGCATTGTCTCGCAACGGGTTCCATGTCACCCACAACTCTGCACGCCAACCCTCTCCTTCTTCACGCAAAGTCGGTATCAGCGTCTGCCAAGCTGTCTCTGTGACTGGCTCTGCCTCATCAACCCAACAGAGCAAAATACGCCCCATCGATTTAATACTGGCTATATTGCGGTCAAAACCTGAAAACTGAAAGGCTATACGACCGTCATTCGACTTAATCGAAGCCTCCCCTATCTTGTAATAATCCCTTAAAAAATCATGCGCTTCTATTGCTCGCTTAATCTCTTCTAAAGAACTTTCCGCGAGTGAGTTTTGAAACTGCCTTGCACACAAGATTACCCCTGAGATACCCTCCATGCCAAATTGATAGCCTTTTAAAGCAGCCATCAAAGCAAATGATCTTGTCTTTCCTGATCCTCGTCCACCCCAAGCCGCACGCACCGCTGCCTTGCCTGTAAAAATAGGAATGAGCTTTGGAACAATCTTAATCTGTCTTGTCGTCATTCATTGTTAAAGGAGCGATTTCCACATGCCCGATCAGCTTTATCGCTCCTCCATTCTCCCCTGTTACCTGTAAAGGCAACACCTTACCAAGCAACGCTAAATAAGCCGCTGGGCAACTAACAGCTTGCTTTTCTAAATAAGAAACCAAACCATCATTGCCTATTTTATTGCCTGCATTCTCAGCGGCTTTAATCACCGCTTCTTTCAAAATATGCGTCATTTTATTTGGAACGCCTTTGACACGTCCCACTCCTGCTTTAGGAGGTATACGCTTAGGAGGTGACTGTGGAGTTTGAATAGCATTTTGTGACGTCATAAAATACGCCCTCTAGATAATAAAAAAACCCCGCAAATGCAGGGCTTACAAAATAAATACAACCAATTTTAGATACAATACGACTAGTGTAGCGACACCATTAGACACTAAACAAAACACTCTGTCAACAAAAAATCATGATACTGTGTTTTTTTATTTTCTTCACCTAAATCTAGTATTTTCAACAACAGATAAGACGTTGTTGTATCATCTTAACGAATCAATTACACGACTGATAATTAATAAAAAGGGGGGAAAATAGAACCAGTATCAATATGTTTTAGCGCAATAATGGGGATAATTGCGGTAATGTTTACATCAAACTATTTATTCCTTCAAATTTTGACAGCAGCGTCAATTATTTCTATTGTCGGCTCAATCTTAAGATATAAGTGGTTAACCTTAGAACGTAAGGTGTTGTTAGATGCGGAATAAATAACAATTATTCTTATGATAACAATGATTTCATTAAATCACTGATATGTATAGCTATAATATCTACAGGAATCCTTCTCTACAAGTTTTCAGATGTGGGAATAGCCGTACTTGTAATTACAATACCAATCATGTTGTTTTTATTTCTCTTACATGTAGAATTGGAAAATACAACTTTCATAATAATAGGACTCGCTATCCTTCATTTTTTTGAATTCTCAACAAACACTTTATTAATAATATCCTTCGTAGCGTATTTCTGGGAAAGTTTAGTATTAAATTATTCTATAAAGCAATTTAAACAATTTGAAATACAAAAAGAGTGAGAGATAGGAGTATACAAAGAACAAATTACAAAACAGAATAAAAGCCTTTTAAAAAAGGCTCAAAAAATATCACGAAAATGGATTAAGCAATGGAATACAGAAATTAGATTGTGAGAAATGGGCATACTACAAGAGCATTCCCTAATGATATGCAAAGACGGCGAATATGATCACCCTATCATAAAGGATGTCTGTGCTTCAGGATATAAAGAAATATTTTTTCTCTATGAGCAGATACTACTAGAAGCAAAACTCACTTCTGAACATTATAAAAAAAATCAATGCATTAATGATGCACCCATTTACTAAAAAAATTTATTTAAAAACAGTGCGATTAATGAAAAAAATGGAATAACTATTGAAAATAGCTGTAGATCCGCTTACAGAAAAAACATGCTATAAACCCACATATTATTATTGCATTAGTGGTTATATGTGGTTGATAATATGATTCACAGCTCTGTATGAGAAACAACAAGAAGATAAATTTAATGGAGTATATAAAAAAACTAGCATCTATGGAAATTTATTGCTCTGATATATCTAGAAATACAGAATATGAAGAAATAAAAAAGATATTAGAATTCCCATATCATATGGTTATTGATTACGAACCGCTTCTAATTTGTAAAAAGATACTTCTATCATTATTATACGACATTTCCGATACTTATAAAATAGCAAGAGAAACTTTTATTCATTATAAGCGTCTTCTTGAAACTGTTACAGAAGGATACATTGCGTTAAATGAAAATTTCTTTACTCAAGATATGGAATGGAAACTAAATCAGTACAAAGAAAAAGATAAAGAACTTATAAACAAAAAAGATAGTTATAATCTACAGAATTCTGAAGATATTCCAACATTTGAGAAAGCACATAAAATAGGAGCAATAGAAAACATTAAATCATCAAGTAAGAAATGCCATAATAAGTTGATCTATTGGGATTCGCTTATAGGTACAGGAAAGTTACAAGTAATCTTCGGTTATAAAAAGATGAAAGCACTAGAAAATGCTATCAATGAAGAATACAAACAATTGAATATAGAAATGCAAGAGACGGTTTTCGAAAATAAAGGCTTTAATTATAACAAATCCTACGCACACTTGATACAGTATCTATTATAATAGAAAAATGGTTATATACTTGATACAAATATCTTATAAATTTTAGTTTTTCATACCTAATAGTCCAAGCCAAGCTCTCTCCTCACTTCTTCAGAACTATAAAAAGGTGCCTCTCCTCTTCGAACGCATTTGGATTGATGTGCTTTTGTATACGAGTTTGCACCGTGGTGATGCTATTCGCATTGGTTGGAAAGATACTAAGGATAATATTATTCATTTAAAGACAGAAAAAAGTAAATTCCAAACAGATGTCTTTCTCCCTATCTTACCTGAAATGGCGGAAACTCTTAAAATTGAACCTATCGAAGATGAAACATTCATTTGCGGAAAAGGCAGTAAGAAATTAACCACAGAAAGTTTTGGCAATCTACCTCGTGAAGCATGTAATACAGCAAATATAAAAAAGACAGCCCATGGATTAAGAAAATTAACAGCAACACGTGCTGCAAACTTAGGTCTACAGTTTCTCAACTTAAAGCTATTTTGGGTTGAGAAGATGACAACATGGCATCTCTTTATACAAAAACAGCAGATAGAAAACGACTTGCCATATGCAATAGAATCAATAATCACATAATCTCTTACTTTTATAATAAGTTATTGATTTTACTATTTATTGTTTTACTGAGAGTACCGTATTATCCTTGTAAGATGAATAACACATTGATCTTCATGCTCTTTTCAAGAGTACGGTGAACTATGATTAAAGCGTAAGAATAGGATTTTTAACATGCACACCACAAAGTGCAACTTACTTGCCTACCTTCTTTAATAAATTTTTGCATTCTTCCAATATAAGTGACTGTCTCCAATATTAGTAAACTTGTTAATGATTATGTAACTAAGTAAAATTACAAAAATTTATTACAAACCTTTGTAGCAAGAATTGATTTTTTAATAACCTTCTGGTTACACTATTTTTTTATAAAATTGAAAATATTTTTATCAACGTATTTTGTTCAACAAAATCTTTCTTCTGAAGTTTAATGTTCTCGTTTAAAGAGATGAGGGCTTTCAATAATAAGCTTTTTTCGTGCTTTTTGTAACTGCTTAATGACTTCATCAATTTTTGACGAAGAATAAAAATCTTTATTATCTAATAAATCCTGCTTCTCTCTATTCTCATAGAAACATTGCATCTGAGATTGAAGCATTCTAATCTCTTGAAAAAAAAGGCGTCCTGTTTCCTTAAAACCGTTATTAAGTGAAAAAAGTTGATCAGAAATCGAAAGCAAAATTTGCTTTAAAAAACGCTCATTTTCTTGGCGTTTACGATATTCTAAAATAAGAGCATAACTTATCTCATCCAACTGTTTTTTTGTGGAATCAATTTGACGCAATAAATTCATTTTTTCCCCCATATTACCTTCTCTCATCTTCAAAAGCATAGTATAAATATTCAATGATTGCAAAGCAGAATGAGATAAGTAATTAACTAACCTATTAGATGTACTAGCATAGCATCTTTGTACAAGCATCATGAACTCACCTAATTACCAGTTTTTACATTCATTCCGCTATTTATTTTAGTCTATAAAACTATTCTAAAGAAAGTGCTAAGAACATCGTTTGATGTATAATCTAATAAAGAACTTCCTCTTCTTTTACAGTTAATGCGGGGTTAGTGGTGTCAATGGAGTTAAAAAACGTACAGGTGTATAAAGAATCAAATGAGTTGTTTTCTCCAACACACTGCTACTATCAGCAAGAAGTGCTTGACTAGGCGATAATTCTGTACCCTGCATAATTGTTGAAGCCAAAGAACCTTCACGAGAAAGAGCCATCAATGTTGGTGATGACGCAAAAACATTATGTGCTCCACCATCAACATTAGAAAAGTCGAGGACAGCTATTCCATTTTTACGTAACATTTTGATATCCTCACCATCTCCTACACGGTGATGCCCCCCCGTAAGACGCCCCGAAACAGCAAGCGCTTTATCGGTACGAGATACTAAAATGGCAGTTGGTTGAGGCAATCTTTTAATGTCATTAAGTTGACGTTCAAACA
This sequence comes from Bartonella japonica, assembly GCF_040545385.1. Classification (NCBI taxonomy): domain Bacteria; kingdom Pseudomonadati; phylum Pseudomonadota; class Alphaproteobacteria; order Hyphomicrobiales; family Bartonellaceae; genus Bartonella; species Bartonella japonica. Next base: position 26,336 of record NZ_JBEPLT010000013.1, on the reverse strand, counting down.
CATCAACATCAATGTCCGGCGCTGCCATTAAAAAACTTGTAACACGATGAATAGGTTTATATTTTTGTTGTAATGCTAAAGTTCTAAATGCTTCCATTATGACAAAATTGCCCATAGAATGTGCAATAACAGAAATCTGATCAGAGTCAGTTTCACTTATGAGCGTTAAAAGCTCTATCAATCCATCGCGTGCAAAATTAGCGCTATCACGGTCATAAATATAGAGAGGTATTGATCCAGCAGAAGGCCACGAATAGTGCACAGCAACAACATTTAAAGAATAATCATGTGTAAATTGAGCTGTACGAAATGTACCATCTGCAAAATTGTTGTTGTAACCATGAATAAAAAGAAAAATTTCTCTTTTTCCTTTTGGCTTTTTTGCTAAAGCAGCATTTAATTGCTGCTTAAACTGTTCCTTGTTATCGTACTTTTGCAATGCTACTGCTGCAAAATACTTATCGTGAGTAGGCTTATAGGCATTTATTTCGACAAGACCCTTCACATGTTTTTGAGGAATTCCTACATCAACGCGATTATAATATACTTTATTTGATCTCTCTGCCCCATAAGGTTGAGAATAGCTGTTTTGTATCATACGACTTGTTGCAACATACACTGGAACAACAGCTTTCGGAAGAATTGGTTCACCTTCAACTTCTCTTTGTACAGCAATCATAGATGGTGTTGCATGGACCCCATGCCAAAGAACGGCGCGCGACCGACTGCATGCTGTTAACAAAGAAATGCAAATAAAAAATGTTAAATATTTTAAAACTGGACTTCTCACCACAACACCACCTAGCCTTATCGAAAAGATTCAATATCGACTACAAAGAAAAAGAATAAAATTTCCCCCCCCAATTGAAATGAAACCATTGCTAGAAACGCGCTAAAAAGTAGCATAAAAAATCTTGCTATAAGCTACAATATGCAACACCGCCCTCTTAATATATAATCTTATCCCTACTATCACGAATATAAGTGGTGCGGTCGAAAAGTGCCATTTCATAATAATTTAACAATATTTTTCAATAAGTTAATAAAAATATCAAATAACAAAACCACCTTTTAAACCACCTGATACATAGAATCTATAACGCTATCAGATAGCATCATCATCTATATATTGCAATTGCGAATCAAGAGTTCTTTTCGAGGTGTTTTTTCTAGCTACCTTTCCACCCACATAAGCGTTCACCTTGCTTGTTATGCTTTAAGATCTCTCTTGCTAAGTTTGAACTGATGACGTTCACATCTTGTTTTTCTACATAAATGGGGAGCCAATCAACACAAGAAGAAATATATTTATTTGTTGCGCAACCAGTCAGAGAGCTCAGTACGCACATCAGTATCATTTTTCTGATTAACTTCATTTTCCGTCTCAAGCCTTGTTTTTGCTGATTTTAGAGTTTTTTCTGTTTGCTTTTGCTGTTCAAACTTCTTTCCAAGAGTAAAAGCTTTTGCTAAAGCTATAAAAAAAGCGGCTAAAGCCGCTCCTGTTAACATGAGTTTTCTTCTTATCTGCAAGATCATAGATGATGCTCCTGAAAGCGTTTAGCAACAAAGAAAATACCAGCACATGCCGCCAAAACCATAATGCTTGCCAAAGCCCATTGAACCGGACCATTCCCTGCCAGCAAACCGCCAATACCTGAAAATGAACCTATAATAGGAGCTAGTGCTTCTGCTTTGAAAATTCCTGTTGATTCTTGTGCTTCCACTGTTTGATAATGAGAAGAAACATAAGCCCCTTTTGCCCATAAGCCTGCTTCAGCTGCACGTCTGTGGACAAGACCATTCTAACGTTTACCTCCTGCTTTGGTCCATTTTTGTAATTCAGCAGGGACGGCTGCATATTCACCTTTATTGAGCTTTTTTAACAGTGTAGAGTTGCAAAAGGCTACCCTTCTACATTATAACAAAAGGACACCAATGCTGCGAATTGCTCATTGGTTAATGGAACAAGCACGTTTTTTTCAACGGTATTTTCAAATTGTTGCAAGTCCTGACAAAGAAACTCTTCTGCTTGCTTTTCAGTGATGGTCATGCCTTTGTGAATAAAAGGTTTTCCAGCACTGCTGGTATGTCCATAACCGATTGTCCATACACCAATGGCATCTTTATAGGCATTTAAACGCAGACCTTCCCATTAGTTTAATGAGTGCAAGCCCTTCTTTAGATATTTTTCGCATACATTCCTCCATAAAAAAATCCACACAAGGTGGGGCTGAGTGAAAATCTAAAAATAAATTTCTTTCGCTCTTGACAAATATTCGTTTATAAACGAATATGCATTATGTTTGAAATACGTCACTACCTTACCTCTGATGGCAAAGACTTGATAGCTGATTGGCTGCGAAAGCTCCGTGATGTGCAGGCTAAAACTGCAATTATTCACCGCCTTAATCGTTTAGAGCAAGGAAACTTTGGCGATTTCAAGCCGCTTCGTGATGGTGTCTATGAACTGCGTATGAATATTGGTCCTGGTTACCGAATTTATTATGCTCAGTCTGGAAAGACCGTATTATTGTTATTATGCGGTGGTACCAAAAAAATACAAGACACTGATATCACTCGTGCATGTGCTTGTTGGTACGATTGGCAAAACCGTGAAGATTAAGGAGTGCAAAGATGAAAGACCGTAGCCACGATGATGCAATGGCAGAAATATTCCATGATGACCCTGAGTTGGCAGCAGCGACCCTTGATGCAATCCTAGCAGATGGTGATCAGGGTGAACTGCTTGTAACTCTACGCCAAATGGCCAAAGCTTATGGTGGTGTTCAAGCTGTAGCTAAAGCAGCCAACTTGAACCCAACACAACTTTACCGTACACTTTCAGAGAAAGGTAATCCAGAGTTCCGCAGCTTGAATGCTTTACTGCGTACCATGGGGTTTCGTTTAGCTATACAGCCTCTTGAACGACCAGTTCCACACGTGTAACTTTAGCCCCAAATTTGGGGAGACCTTTTTCAGGGTATAATTCTTCAAGCATTCTCTTGATATCTCGCATAACATGGTCATACCTTTTACCACACAATTCGGCAATCTCACGACTAGACATAGTCGGAACCGCTGCGTCGTTAGCAACGTTTTCCGTAATTTTAATAAAGGTATTCATTGCGAACTCCTTATGGTTAGATGTTTTCATTGACACCTTAGAAAGGTATCGGGCGCTAGCAACACATTGATTTATAATGATAATTTACTGTTTTTCATATTGAATTAAAGCCCCGAATATTGTAAGATTTTCTCATTCTAAACTCTCTCAGATTGAATCAATTAATATCACTTGCTTGCACGTCAAAAGCGGGGCTGGTGTGTGGGTAAAAACTATAGAAGAAAGGAGTAAAAATGGCTCTTATGAACCGTCTTAGTGCAAGATCTGTCGCAACATTGGGAGCTGGCAAATATAATGATGGTGCTGGCTTGTTACTTCATAAGCGTAAAGATGGAGGTGCTCAATGGCTTTATCGTTATACCATTCAGGATCAGCGCCTAAAAAACCAATCAATATTACCTTATTAAGTATTCGCTTTAACCCTATTTTATGGAAGTAACCTATCAATTAACATGATATAGATTTCACTAATATATTTATAACACACAATGGTTTATTTCATAAACATAAATAACGATAACCCACTGAATCTACAGTATGAATCATGTTTTTTTATTTTTAAATTGCTTGTATTTTTATAGGTTTTTTGATATAAAGATTATGGTTCTATTCAAATGACAAAAACGTAAGCAAAACAGAAATCGTGTCAAATTAATTGGCACGGTTTTATTGCATTTAAATCTCTTATTTTTTAAAACTTTTCAATAATTTATTGACAATATCTTATTTTTAGTGTACATAAAATATATGAAAATAGTATGGGATGAACCTAAAAGAGCGTTAAATATTGATAAACATGGGCTTGATTTCGCTGATGTTATTTATTTTGCGTGGAAACATACTTTTATTGATGCAACATATTCAAACCGTATGAAAGCCATAGGACGTTTGCCGACGGCACAATGGTTGTTATCTTTGCAAAGCTTGGTACCAAAACGGTATCAATTATCAGTTTTCGCTATGCAAATAAAAAAGAAAGAGAGGTTTTCGATGACTATCAAAAAAACCTTTAAAGAAAAGTGTTATTACACAAAAGAAGACTGGGAAGCTGTAAATTCACCATCACTCACTGATGAAGAACTTGCACGCTTGAAACCAGCTAAAGAAGTTTTACCACCTTCTTTTTTTAAATATGTAGATAACAAGCGTCGTAAACGTGGACGCCCCCCAGTTGAATCACCTAAAGAAGCTATCACCCTGCGTATTGATTCAAAAGTTATTGCTTTTTTTAAAGCACAAGGTAAAGATTGGCGTACACGTATGAGTGAAATTTTAAAAAAAGCCAGTAAGTGCTAATTACTTTAATGGCATTGCATAAAAAAAGCCCCATTATGTAAACACATAACAAGGGCTTTCGGGCTTCTTAAATCCCGCCATATAGTAGCATTATTTGTTTTATAATACAACATGATAAAAATAAATTTGCTTTTATACACACTATATGTGATCTATAATCTTTATTAAAACATTTTTGTTGCATTGAACCATTTTAGATGTTATATTATTGTTATGAATAGCCAAGAATTAAAAAGATATCTTACAAAACGAGGTTGTAGTTTTATATCAGGAAAAGGTGGTCATTTAATTGTAAAACTTGGTTCTAAGAAAACAGTTCTGCCCATGCATGGTGCTAGAGAAGAGTTAGGAACGGGATTAGTTAATAAAATTTTTAAAGATCTTGATTTGAAATAAACTCTAATTAATTGCAATAAAATGGAGATGCAAATGAAATATGCACTCAAATTTATTAAAGATGATAATGATACTCTTCTTGTTACGGCCAAAGACTTTCAAGAGTTTATAACCTACGGTGAAAATGAAAAAGAAGCGTTAGAAAATGCTAAAGACGCACTTTTAACAGTCATTATGGGGCGTTTCCAAGATCGTGAATCTATCCCTTGTAGAGCTGATGAAGTTGCCTATCCTTTTGTTGAAATATCCTTATTGGTAACTTTAAAAATCGCAATACACAATGCCATGGTTGAAAAAAACTTACGCAAAGCAGATCTTACCCGCCTTTTAAAACTGCACCCTATACAAATTGATCGGTTGTTAAACTTAAATCATGAAACGAAGTTAGAGACTTTAGAATCTACTCTCCATATCCTCGGAAAAGCAGTTACAGTTAACATTAAAGATGCTGCTTAAAATTTATACATTATAAAATTTGATGCGGTTTTTATGTATTAAGGCTTGCGATTTTATACGTTTTGTGTGATAAAAATGCGTCTTTTCATAATTAAAAAGTTTTCACATACAAAAGCCGCGTTTATTAAGATACGGTTTTTTTTATTTTAAAGAAGGCGCCCCCCGCCCTGTTATTTACACAGCGTTATTTTCAATAATCTTTACAACGCAATGCAACCAAATCCAAAATGTACACAATACGGCTAACAGAAAAACAACTAAAACTTTCGCGATAATATGCGTATAAACAATCTTTTATGACACTTAAGACCATTTTTATTTCAACCAGTAAGATACTTCACACGTTTCATTATGAGAATAATAGTAACTATCCTTTTAACTTTAAGTCATATTTTAAGATAAGAAAAACGAAGAAAAGATATGCAAAGAAATCTCAAAAAGATTTTAATTCATCGTTTTTTTGATTTTCTCTAATCGTCTTTTTGCTTCAGAGGTAAGAACTGCTCTAATGGTGATAGAACCGTCATCATGTCCTTCCTGTCTTATTTCACCAGAGTTTTCATAAAACCAATCAATAAGCGACATTTCATGAGGTCTTAAAAGACATTCAACATTTTGCATTTCTCCAAAAATTTGCTTTTCAATCGCTGTTAACAATTGATCGAGTCCATCGCTCATGAGTGCTGAAACCATTACAGCTGGCTTCAAGCGTGTTTTTACGCTTGTTTGCAAAACATTCAATGCGTGCTCATCCAATAGATCAATCTTATTCCAAACTTCTATGATATGCTCTGTATCATCAATACCAAGATTTGAAAGCACATCCAAAACATCTTGAGCATGTGTCCGATGATCAGGGTCTGACATATCTCTTATATGAAGAATAAGATCAGCTTCAACCACTTCTTCAAGGGTTGCTCTAAAAGCTGCAATTAAATGCGTTGGTAAATTGGAGATAAAACCCACAGTATCAGATAAAAAAATAGTTTTTCCATGAGGAAGAACAACTTTGCGCAAAGTCGGATCAAGTGTTGCAAAAAGCATATCCTTTTCTAAGACATTTGCACCACTTAAGCGATTAAAAAGGGTCGATTTCCCTGCATTTGTATATCCAATCAAAGCAACAACAGGATGAGACGTTTTTTTTCTTTTTTCTCTATGCAGAGTACGTGTTTTAATAACTTTTTCCAACTCGCGACGGATACGCGTAATCTTTTCTTGCAAAAGACGCCTATCTGCCTCAATCTGAGTTTCACCAGGCCCGCCTAAAAAACCACAACCACCACGTTGCCGTTCTAAGTGTGTCCAGCTACGTACAAGTCTGCTTTTTTGATAAGATAAGTGCGCCAACTCAACTTGTAAAACTCCTTCTTTTGTTCGTGCACGATCTCCAAAAATTTCTAGAATCAAAGTTGTCCTATCGATAACCTTACAATTCCATAATTTTTCTAAATTACGCTGCTGTATTGGTGTTAAAAAATAATCTACAATCACCAAATCAATATGATATTCTCTTATATAGTGAGTAAATGCGTCTACTTTACCTTTCCCAAACAAAGTCGCAGGACGCAAGGTGACAGTATTAACCGTTTCACAATGAACAACTTCCAGTCTTATAGCACGCGCTAGACCTAAAGCCTCTTTTACCCGAGAAGATACTGAACCTCCACTTACAGCATTTTTACTTCTGTTTTCTTGGTAAATTGGTACCAAAACAATAGCACGCACCTGTTTTTCAATCTGTGAAGAAAACCCTAAAGATCTCTCATTTTCATTTATCATAGCAACCAAGCACTTTAACAAAATGAAACAAAAGACCTAAAATATAAAATGACTTGCTTACTCAGAGTTTTCACCTTCAAACATCTGCACAGGTTGTCCAGGCATAATCGTAGAAATAGCATGCTTATAAACCAATTGCGCATGTCCATCACGACGCAAAAGGACACAAAAGCTATCAAATGAGGTTACAATACCCGTTAGCTTAACGCCATTTACAAGAAAAATTGTAAGGGAAATTTTCTGCTTGCGTAGCGTATTTAAAAATACATCTTGCAGGTGTTGTGATCGTTCTGCCATTATTTTTACACCTTCATTTCGAATTGCATAAAATATTCGTGCTTGCATATCGACTGAAAAATATTCAATTGTCAACGTAGGAGCTTCAAAATTTAGAAAAAGACAAACTAAATATCGAGAAAAAACATTCCTTTAAAAAAGTAAGCAGCACAATCTAGGAAAACTTATCGCAAAATGACAATCTCCCTTTCTATTCATTTTGTTATGAACTATTGTGGAAAAACAAGCTCTAATTTTGCATCCTAAGATATCGCACATGCCATATATTTCAAACCATACGCACTTAAAGAATAGAATAATTAATTTTTCTCAATTTAGAATCAATAAAAATCTATTTGACGATAACATAAGTTTCATAATTTCTTATCAAAAAATACGAGAATCTGCACATACACAAATGCATTTACACATCGCAGATTTCTTTAAAATACTGTGCATAACCACCATTAAATTGCTCTTATTTGTATATAATTATTATATGATTCTATCTATACGTGAGAATTGTAAACAGTATTTTATTTTTGTTATAATTAAATACTATATTGTTTTTATTGCAATTTATACCATTTTTGCATAGATTTAAAAAACTGCGTTAACTTTATGTTGATAAGTTTTCAAAATTTTTCCCTGAACATATTCCTTTCTAAATAATTAACAGTTAGTATGTGGAGTATCTGGAGGAGGACGTATCCCTTTTCCGTCTGTAAGAGTACGAGGCGAGTATGGCACGCAGAACCAAGTTACAAACATTTGAAGTTGGAGTTGAAGAAGCCCTCTCAAAAGCTATGAACTTTGACTTTGATAACGCGGCAGCAGCAATTGAAACGATGTCTTCCAGCAATTCTGAAAATGTCATTAGTGTAGATGAATTGATTAAGAAAATTGCAATGGCAGAAGAAGAAGTTCTTGCTGAAAATGGTCCTTCGACTGTTATCTCAAATATTCATGATAGCGCTGTCATTGATGAATCTGTTGTTGAACAGCTTTTCTCCCAGAAGTCTAAAACCAAACTCTCAGGTGGAACTGTTAACAATACATTGTTGTCTACACAACTTCTTCCTGCTAATGATGATACAACAACTCCTTTAAATTTTGAACTATTAAAGCAACGCTCTACTTCTCGAATCTATTGGTGTACCACAGCGCTTAGTGCTTTATGGGCGACAGGAGGTGCTTTAATTGCGCATAAGCTAGCGCCTGCCGGACTTAATTCTTTATCGAATATCACTACTTTTGTTATGTCCCCAACAGGGCTAGCTATAACAGCTGGAACAGCAATCCCTATTCTCATATCTTGGGGTGTTGCTCAATTAATAAAACGTTCAAACGAATTGCATGATATTGCTCTTCTTATAACAAATGCCGCACAACGCCTTAGTGAACCACAGCATATATCTGAGAAGCAAGCGATCGCTATAGGGCAGACTATTCGTGAAGAAGTAGCTGCAATGAACGAGGGAATTGAACGCACCCTTGGACGTGCTGTTGAACTTGAAGCGATCATTCAGGGAGAAGTCCATAATCTAGAACAAGCCTATGCTGAAAATGAATCGCGCATTCATACCTTAATCAAAGAATTAAGCAATGAACGTATAGCCATCTTGAATCATGCTGACCGAGTACAGTCAACAATTAAAGGAACACAAGAACAACTGAGTGATGAATTTGGCTTGGTTACCTCAAAAATTGCAACCAATGTTGAAAAGCTTGCGCAAACTCTTTCCCAAACTTTACAAAAGCAAGGAGAAGATCTTGTTGAAAAGCTTTGCCACGCTGGTGGTGGTGTAACGAATCAACTCGTTGAAAAATTTAGTGAAACCACAACGCAAATTCAGAAGAAAAACACAGAATTTTTTCACGAATTAGAGAAAAATTTTGATGGTTTTTCAGAACGTTTTGATAATAATGAAAAACGAATAGAGAAAGTCTTTAATGAAACAGCTGCTAAAGCTGAAATACATATCGCCAACATTGCAACACATATACAAGAAACAACAGATCAAGCTCTGCATAGTGTTGATGAAAAATTCAAAGTATTAGATAAAAATATTATTGATCGTAATAATCAATCTCTACAAATTTTAGATGAGAAAATCATACAACTTGACGAACAAGCCTACAAGCTTTCTTCTAAATTTGATAGTGTAACTTCAGAAGCAATTGAATCTTTAGAAAACCGCCTAGCAAATGTTGATATTTCTCTTAAAAAACATGGCGATTCCATAATCGAAGCCTTCATGATTCGTAGTCAATCCCTCGAAAATAATGCTAAAATGCTCGGCGATTTCTTAGAGGATCACATGTTACGCATAAATACAGACCTCCAAGAAAGAACAGCTGACATCACCGATGCATTCACAAGCGGCCATGAAGTTATCCTTTCTGCAATCGACAAGAGCAAAGAAAAGTTAAGAGAAGAAGTTCAGCATATCGATAGTGCTATTGTTCACATCATACAAGAGCGTTCGCAAGACTTCAAATTACAACTTTCTGATCAAAGAGCTCTCATGGCAGACATGCTCGATAACGAAAAGAATAAAATTGCAGATACATTGAAAAACAAAATTGATATCTTGGCGCAAAATACTTCAAATATTGAAAAGGTTTTGATTGATAATGTCCAAGTTGTTGATCATCATGCTGAAAATTATGTTACAAATATAGTACAATGCACGGAAAAACTACAAGAAGTTATTGCACAAAGCTGCAATACAACAAAAGATGCCTTAGAAGCACAAGCTAGAAATATTGATATACGTGCCGATGCTTTACGTGATTCTTTAGCTATTAACAGTTTTTCTCTTAACGAAGTTCTTGCAAATCAAGCACATACGCTCGAACAACGGATGGAAACAATCCATAATCTCATTACCCAAAATGATATACATGTTGATACCGTTCTAAAACAGCAAATAGACCTCGTTGAAGGTGCAATTGCAACCAATAGTAAAAATATTACAGAAACCGTTCAAAACCATATTAAAGACCTCGAGGGACACGCTGAGTTTCTAAAAAACACACTCTCTCAATCCAAGGGAACTTTCTTTGAAGCCCTTGAAAGTCGTATAGAATCGTTCGATGAAAATTTAGAAAATCGTGCACGCAGAATTTTTGAACGTGCAACCACGCTAGAAGAATCGTTTTCAGAAAAACTTGGCCAAGTTTGCGAAACAATAGAGACACAAACTTCTATCCTTGAAAAGCGTTCAGATTCATTACAAACATCTATCATTCTGAATAATGAACAGAACCAAGCAATTCAGCAAGCACTGGAAACAAGTGTTGACAATATACGAATTACATTAGAAGATTCCGTTAAAGCAGTTACAGACAACTTGCAGGATGAGATCGTAAAAGCCTCTGATATTCTTTCTTCTACGGGTGAACAGATACTTTCATCTGTTACAAATGTCACTGAAAAAGCAGAAAATATTCTTTCAGAATCTGGAAATCGTATTGTATCGAATGTAAAACAAACAGTTTATGATACCAATGAGAGAGTTCTTTCTGAACTATCTGAACAAACAGATCATACTGTTAAAGCCTTCACAGCTGCCACTTATAATGCACAAGCATTGTTGAATGAAACAATTCATGCTTCAGCGACAGCAATTGAACAAGTACTCAGCGAACGCTGTAATGTCCTTAATCACTCCATGCAGAGTCTTAAAAATAATTTAGGATATCAGCTGTCTGATGTAGGTAACCGTTTGGAAGAAGCAAATAATCAAACAGCGACTCAAATTTCAGAACATGTCGGGAAAATAACAGAATTAACGAGTTATTTAAATAAAGCTGCACAAAGTACAACTGAATCAATCGGTTATTTAACACAGCATATCAGTGAGCAACTTTCCCTCTCAACACAAGATGCTGAGCAAAGAATCTATGCACACAATGCGTCTTTAATGGATAGCTTAACACAAACTCACTCTGAAACTATCCAAACCGTAACAGCTATGAAAGAAGATCTTATTGATAATGTTTCGTCCATCGTTGCACAATTGAATCAATCGATTTACAGTTTTCACGAAAATAGTAATGTTTTATTATCGGCAGTTCAAAATATTGATGGTCAATTCAGTGAGACTGCGAATAATTTTTTCCTAAACACAAATAAGGTAGCAGAACATTTATCAGCTTCAAATCAAGCACTCAATAAAAATGTTGAGGTTTTACAAGGACTCTCGGAAAACACATTCGGACAGATTAGCCATATAACAAGCAGTTTTGGTGAACATGCTAAAATACTTTCTGAGACTATTCGTGTTCTCGAACAGTCCGAAAATTCACTCAATACGACACTTGAGGAAAAACACAACACTCTCTCTACGTTGAGCAATGCTCTTGTTTCAAAGTCTAGTGAAATTACTCACCTCATTGAACATTATGAAAATGTCCTTAATTTAGCACTTGAACGTACAGATAAAAATGCGCGTAACTCCACACACTCGCTTCAACAATCACTTAATCAGCTCATTAGTGAAGCTTCAACGCGTTTTTCAGAAGCAGCAAAAAATATACGTCGTTCTGCAGATGAAGTTCGTTCAGAACTTTCAAAAATTAATAATGATATTAATGAAAATGTTCAAAAGCTTCCAGAAAAAACAAAAGAAACAACACAAACAATTCGTACTGCTTTAAATGAGCAAATTACAGCATTAAAAGACTTAGTGAATATTATACAAAAAAATAATAAAAAAAATGCAAAGGAACAATTGATACCTGTAACATCTCGTCCTTTTGACTTTAAGAGAGATGATGATATTTTCCCTGAAGTTACCACCAAGAAGATGGTTCCCCCTAAGCCTGTTTTGCAACAAGACCTAAGCAATAAACAGCCAAATAAATGGGTATCAAATCTTCTAGAAAGAGCTTCACGTGAAGAGGTTTGGCATGATGAAATGCCTAATGATTCTGTTTTCACATCGGTACAAACAAAAACACGTCCTGCAAATGAATCTCTCCATTCTTTAGCTACAGATATAGTAAGAGCTTTTAACCACAATGCTGTTGTCGAGTTATGGGATCATTATCACCATGGACAAAAAAATATTGTAACAGAACGTCTTTACACTTTGAATGGGAAAACAATATTTGAAATGATTAAGAAAAAATATATGCGTGATATTGATTTTAAACGTTCAGTTAATCAGTATATTACAGATTTTGAAAAATTATTACGTGACGTATCTCGCAATTCTAATTCTTCCAACTCAGTTCGAAAATATCTGGTATCGGATACTGGAAAAGTTTATACTATGCTTGCTCATGCGAGTGGTCGTATCCAATAAAGCAGTAATAAAAGTGGAAAGTGTTTTTTTGCTTTTTCTTCTTTTCTGATCGTGCCCATCGCTTCTTAAAATATAACGTATTAAGAACAGATATAGTGTTAATTATCAGTAAATTATTGAATTATTAGTATTGAATTTCTGTGATATTCTAACCAATAACCTTATTTTAAATACCCATGCTCAATGACTAAATAGTATCATAAATGGAATAAGCATAACTTCTCTCACTCCCCATATGCTTCTTCATGGATTCACTTCTTTTATACAAACTTGATAAAAACAAACTGCACATCTATGATAAACGTATTGTATAAAATCAAATCTATTTCTAACTATAAAAATTTACTTTTACCTGCATTCAAAGATAAAAAACTTTTAAAAATAATATGGGAAATTTAAAACTTGCAAATACTCATCCATAAATTCTATATACTTATAGGTGTGTAAATAACGTATATACTTACGATAATTATATTCAAGGAATAAACAAACTCTATTCTTTTCTTTCTCACCAGCATTGCAAAAAAAAGTAACGTCTTGGTAATACATCCGCTAGTAATATTTGCTTCTTTTTAAACTGATTAACTTCTGCAAATCTTTGTTAAGGAAAAAAGATGAGTTGTACTAACAGATAAAAATAAATTATCAAGCTGATTTAACGATCTAAAAAATTACTTATGCATTTTTAGATTCAGAGAAATTAGGATCTATCAGTGGACAACACTCTATCGTAGATGGAATACTCATATAAACATACACTAACTTGGATACCACAAAAATGTCTACAGAGCAAAATAGTGATTGCAGTTCACAAAAAGTTGAACTTGACAGTGCCGCACTTTTTTATCATCAATATCCAAAACCTGGAAAATTAGAAATACAAGCAACAACACCTCTTGATAATCAGCGTGATCTAGCTCTTGCTTATTCTCCAGGTGTCGCGGCACCTTGTCTTGCAATTCACAAAGATCCCAATCTTGCTGCTCAATATACTTCCCGTTCTAATCTAGTCGCTGTTATATCAAATGGAACTGCAGTTCTTGGATTGGGGAATATTGGTCCACTTGCCTCAAAACCGGTTATGGAAGGAAAAGCTGTTTTATTTAAAAAATTTGCGAATATTGATGTTTTTGATATTGAGATTGATGCTCCTAACATTGAACAGATGGTAGAAACTGTATCTTCCCTAGAACCCACATTCGGTGGAATTAATCTTGAAGATATAAAAGCTCCTGAATGTTTTGAAATCGAAGAAAAACTTCGTGCGAAAATGAATATTCCCGTTTTCCATGATGACCAACATGGAACCGCTATTATTGTTTGTGCAGCAGTATTAAATGCGTTAAATCTTTCGGGAAAAAAAATTGAAAATGCAAAAATAGTTACCTCGGGCGCTGGCGCCGCAGCACTAGCTTGTATTAATCTTTTGGTCCGCCTTGGAGCAAAAATTGAAAATATTTGGCTTAGCGATTTAGAAGGCGTTGTTTATAAAGGCCGTAAGGCACTTATGGATCGTTGGAAAGTCAATTATGCACAAAAAACCAATGCACGAACGTTATCTGAGATTATTGATAATGCGGACATTTTTCTAGGTGTTTCAGCAGGAGGGGTTCTAAAACCTGAATATCTCAAAAAAATGGCTCCAAATCCATTAATTTTAGCGCTTGCTAATCCAATACCAGAAATTATGCCGGAAGAAGCACATTCTGTGCGACCAGACGCAATGATCTGCACAGGGCGTTCTGATTATCCAAACCAAGTCAATAATGTCCTTTGTTTTCCCTATATTTTCCGTGGTGCATTAGATGTCAGTGCGACCGCAATTAATGAAGAAATGAAAATGGCTGCAGTTCATGCAATTGCCGCTCTTGCTCGTGAAGAAACTTCAGATATTGCTGCACGCGCATACTCAAAAGAACCACCCAGTTTTGGTCCAGACTACCTCATTCCCTCTCCCTTTGATCCGCGCTTAATACTTCGAATTGCTCCTGCTGTCGCTAAAGCAGCAATGGAAACAGGTGTCGCGATTCGTCCCATTGAAAATATGGAATCCTACTATGATATCCTTAACCGATTTGTATTTCGTTCTGGATTAGCCATGAAACCTGTTTTTGCGGCAGCAAAAACAGCAAAACGTAAACGTATAATTTATGCCAACGGTGAAGACGAACGCGTACTTCGAGCCGCACAAATTGTGCTTGAAGAACAAACTGCTATTCCTCTCCTCATAGGCCGCCCACATGTTGTAGAGGCAAGATTAAAGCGCTTTGGTCTCAGAATTCGTCCTGGCATCGATTTTGAACTTACCAATCCAGAAAAAGATCCGCGTTTCCATGATTATGTTAATTTATTTCTTCGTTATACAGGACGACGTGGTGTTTCACCTGAAGTTGCAAAAACAATTGTTAGAACCTCAACAACGGCAATTGCAGCACTCGCCGTAATGCGTAACGAAGCTGACGCAATGATTTGTGGTTTAGAAGGACGTTTTGAACGTCATCTTGAACTAATTGAACAAGTCATTGGACTTGATTCAAATGTTCGTCATTTTTCTGCTGTAAGTTTACTTATTTCTTCACATCGTACTCTTTTTTTTACAGATACCTACGTCAATGAAGATCCTTCTGCAGAAGAAATAGCAGAAATGACAGTGTTGGCAGCACAAGAAATCGAAGCCTTCGGAATAACACCAAAAGCAGCATTACTATCACACTCAAATTTTGGTTCAAAAAATACAGAGAGTGCACGTAAAATGCGTCGTGCAACTGAAATTCTTGCTAAATTATACCCAAATCTAGAAGCTGATGGTGAAATGCACGGTGATGCTGCACTTTCTCCAGCCTTTCGTAACCGTGTTTTTCCCGATTCACGCCTCAAAGGTGAAGCAAATCTGCTCGTCTTTCCAACACTTGATGCAGCTAATATAACGCTCAATCTCGTAAAAAATCTCACCAATGCACTTCATGTCGGCCCTATTTTAATTGGAGCTTCACGTCCAGCACATATTTTAACACCTTCAGTTACTTCACGAGGTGTTGTCAATATGACAGCTCTTGCAGTTCTTGCTGCAAATCGAAAAAAACTCTAAAACAAAGTAAGTGAAATCATCATAAATTTTTAAAGTTTTTCAAAATTCTGAATACAAAATCTCATACACTAAGAACTTTTTTATCCCAATATAAAGACAGTTATTCTAGATTAAGTCTTTTTTTTAAAGGGAAAAAAGGCTAGAAGAATAGTATTAAGTGTATTTTGAATATATCAACTCTATAAATAAGGAATCTTATATTGCCCTCTACGTTTGATAAAGTTGCTGATATTATCGCGGAAATCAGTGAAATTGATCGCAACGTGCTCACACCTGACAGCCATACAATTGATGATTTGGGAATCGATAGTCTTGATTTTCTTGATATTGTTTTTGCTATTGATAAAGCTTTTGGAATTAAAGTTCCATTAGAGCAATGGACACAAGAAGTTAACGAAGGAACCGTTGCAACAGAAGAATACTTTGTTCTTAAAAACCTTTGTGCAAAAATTGATGAACTCGTTGCCTTAAAACAGGCAGGATAATTCTTTTACTATGCATAATCAAGCTGTATTCATCACTGGTATAGGACTTATAAGCTCTTTGGGTGAAGGAGTTGATCATCATTGGAAACTCCTGAATAATCCTACAGTTACACCAAACCTTGATTATACAACTTTTCCACCCTACACTATTCATCAATTGCCTGAAATTGATTGGAGCTTGCAAATTCCTAAGAAAAGTGATCAACGACAAATGGGTACTTGGCAGCGTCTAGGAACCTATGCAGCTGGTCTTGCTCTTGATGATGCAGGCATAAAAGATAATGAACAATTAACCTCAACAATGGATATGATCGTTGCAGCAGGTGGAGGAGAACGTGATCTTGTTGTCGATACACAAATTCTCTCTCAAGCACAAATAACAGCTGATCAAGCTTCCATGTTAAATTCAGTTCTTTCGACTGAACTTCGTCCAACTTTATTTTTGGCGCAACTTTCAAATCTTTTGGCTGGAAATATTTCAATTGTTCACAAAGTAACAGGATCTTCTCGGACATTTATGGGAGAAGAAGGCAGTGGACTTTCTGCACTTCAAATTGCTGCAGCACGTATTCGATCAGGACAGAGTACACATGCGTTAGTAGGAAGTTCCTACAATGCACAAGCATATGATATGCTATTAGCCCATGAACTTGGAGGGCTCTTAACACAGAGTGGATGGACACCTGTGTGGGACCGTAAAAACTATCCTGGTGGCGGTATTATAACCGGTTCTGGTGGTATCTTTCTTGTCCTTGAAAGTGAAGAACATGCAAGAAAACGTAATGCACGTGTTTATGCTGAAATTAATCAAATCATCACAGATCAAATAGACAGAACAAAAATCTCTCTTGAAGATTCAATTGTATCAATGTTGAAAACCGTAGAGGCAAAATCTGCCTTAGCTATTTCAGCTGCTTCCGGATTTCATGAAGTGACAAAAGCAGAACAAAAAGCTCTTGAAGCTGCTAATATATCTTATCGCGGTATTACAACATTATTTGGTTATATGCGAGAAGCGCAATTTCTTTTAGCACTTGCACTTGCTGCTATTACTGTTGAAAAAAGACATAGTTTCCCAGGGTTGAGTGCTCATGAAAAAGCTTTTTCTAAAGAAGTGTGTGAAGCATTTGTTACGACTATTGGTCTAAAAAGAGCTGAAGGTGTGGTCCGTCTAACTGCTGCTTGAGGGGAATTTTTATAGTGAAATATAATGATCATTTTGGGCGTCCGCTTGTCGCAATCACTGGAGCAGGCATTGTAACCTCACTGGGACAAGGAAAAGATGAAAATTGGCAAAAATTAACAAATGGTGTGAGCGGTATCCATAAGATCACGCGCTTTCCTATTGAAGGATTAAAGACATATATAGCTGGAACTGTTGACTTTCTTAAAGAAAGTACACTTGGCGCTTCAGCTCTCTCTGAAAAGCTTGCGGCTCTTGCTGCAGAGGAAGCTTTGGAACAAGCAGCTCTTGATAAAATAAATTTTGATGGCCCCTTATTTTTAGCAGCTCCTCCTGTTGAACTTGAGTGGACAGCACGTTTTACTCTTAATCAAGAGAAAGGATTCATTGATGATCCTTCCTATACACATCTTCTTGAAGTCTGCCGTGATAATCTCCATGAGACACTCTTTGAAAGTACACAATTTGGTACAATTGCAGAAAAACTTCAAAAAAAATTTGGGACAAAGGGGCTTCCTATTACACTTTCAACCGCTTGCGCATCTGGTGCAACAGCAATTCAATTAGGTGTTGAAGCCATTCGACGGGAAGAAACAAATCGCGCACTCACGATTGCTACAGATGGTTCAGTTTCAGTAGAATCTCTTATTCGCTTTTCATTATTATCTGCTCTTTCAGCCCATAATGATCCTGCAGAAAAAGCAGTAAAGCCCTTTAGCTATGACCGAGATGGTTTTGTTATGGCAGAAGGATCAGGCGCTCTTGTTCTTGAATCTCTCAAAAGTGCATTAGACCGTAATGCAACAATTTTAGGAATTTTGGCTGGTTGTGGAGAAACAGCAGACGATTTTCATCGTACCCGTTCAAAACCCGATGCATCTCCAGCAATTGAATCCGTTCATAAAGCCTTAAATGATGCAAAAATCACGATCAATGAAATTGACTATATTAATGCACATGGAACCTCAACACCTGAAAATGAAAAGATGGAATATCTTGCATTATCAACAGTCTTCGGTCATATTTTAGAACGTATTCCGGTTTCCTCTAATAAATCCATGATTGGCCATACATTAACTGCTGCTGGTGCCATAGAAGCTGTTTTTTCACTTTTAACAATTCAATCGGGAATACTTCCTCCCACAATCAATTATGATAATCCTGATCCTGCTATCCCTTTAGACGTTGTTCCTAACCATAGCCGTAAAGCCGATGTGAATACGGTTTTGTCAAACTCTTTTGGATTTGGCGGGCAGAATACGAGTCTTATTATCACAGCATATAAAGAGGATAAGTATTCTCAATACTGATCAAATTTTATCATATGTAAATTAATAACATACCATTTAATGGGGATGATAATGCGTGCACTGCAATTATTAAATGAACGTCAACTTGAAATCACCAATATTGCCCCCCCACCACCACCGAATGACGATGAAGTAACCGTGCGGATAAAAGCCGTTGCCCTTAATCACATCGATGTATGGGGTTGGCGTGGTATGGCCTTTGCTAAAAGAAAAATGCCTCTCATTATTGGCGCAGAATCTTCCGGTGAAGTAACTCAAATGGGAAGTAATGTCAAAAATTTACAACTTGGACAAATCGTCTCAATCTATGGCGCACAAACATGCGGAATATGCCAAGCTTGTCGTGAAGGACGTGATAATCTTTGCAGCGATGTAAAAGGTGTCTATGGTTTTCATCTTGACGGCTTTGCCTGCGAACTTGTCAATTTGCCAGCACGACTATTAGTCCCCTCTCCTCCAGAATGTGATGAAGTGCAAGCAGCTGTTGCTCCTATTACCTTTGGTACTGTAGAGCATATGCTTTTCGATAATGCAAAACTACAAGCAGGAGAAACAATTCTGATACATGCAGGTGGTTCTGGTATCGGTTCAGCAGCCATTCAACTGGCAAAACAGCAAGGATGTACCGTTATCACAACTGTAGGTTCGGATAAAAAAATTGCAAAAGCAAAATCTCTTGGTGCTGATCATGTCATTAATTACCGTACAGATCGTTTTGAAGGGATCGTGCGTAAATTGACAAAAAAACAAGGGGTTGATGTTGTTTTTGAACATGTAGGAGCCAATACATGGAACGGTTCTTTGTTGTGTATGAAACGAGGTGCACGCTTGGTAACATGTGGCTCTACCTCTGGAGTTACAGCACCTCTTAATCTTATGCAGTTATTCCAGCAACAACTTAAAATATTTGGTTCATTTGGCTGTCGGATAGAAAATATGCAAAATGCCATGCAGAAAATGGCACAAGGCCTTGTGCATCCTGTCATTGATACAGTCGTTGGATTTGATGAAATTGATACAGTCTTAAAACGAATGGAAAACCGTGATGTTTTTGGTAAAGTTATTCTTAAAATCGACTAAGTTATGATGAAATTTTACATTAAAAAAATTATGTACCATATTAAAATGATAGCAAAAAAATCATTTTATTTTTTGTGGGGATATCCGCTCATCGGCTCTTTATATGTTTTAAAATATTTTCCTACCAACATTGGATTTGCTTTTTTTTCTCGGTTAGCAAAAATACTCGGCCCTCTTGTCCATCGTCACCAAATTGCTCTTGCAAACCTGAGAGCTGCATATCCAGAAAAAACAGAAGAAGAACTCCATACAATTGCAGTAGAAATGTGGGAGAATATAGGACTGTTTCTAGCTGAATATATTTTTCTTGACAAAATTTTTGATTTTGATCCTCATGCGGAGAAACCAGGACTTATTGAGGTAAAAGGCGCAGAAATATTTGAGAGATTAAAAAATGAAAAAAAACCGCATATTTTTTTCACAGCGCATACCGGAAATTTCGAACTTCTGCCTATATGCGCACAAAGTTTTGGTTTGAATGTTACAGTACTATTTAGACCTCCCAATAATCCCTATATTGCAAAGAAAGTTCTTAAAGCTCGACAAACTTCCATGGGACATCTCGTCCCCTCTAAAGCCGGTGCTGCTTGGGCACTAGCTGCCAAATTAGCAGAAGGTCAAAATATTGGCATGCTTGTTGACCAAAAATTTCACCGCGGTATTTCGGGAACATTCTTTAATAGACCACTTAAAACTAACCCCTTAATTATAAAACTTGCACGACAATATGATTGTGATATTTATCCAGTACGTTGTATCCGTCTAGCTGGAGGACGACACCGTTTAGAATTATATGAACCTGTAAAACTTCCACTTAATGAAAAAAATGAAATTGATATAATTGCTTCTACACAAAAATTAAATGATATTGTTGAAAGTTGGGTACGTGAATATCCTGGACAATGGACATGGTTACACAGACGTTGGGATAACGGATAGACTGACATCCGTTTATTAAGAAGAGGCATGAATGATCGCGTCAAAAGACATCAATGATCTTATCGCAATTGTTGCAGCATTACGAAATCGTGATAGCGGATGTGCTTGGAATATAAAACAAACTGTTGAATCTCTCATACCCTATATGCTCGAAGAAGTTTATGAGGTTATCGATGCCATTAAACGAGAAAACCAAGAAGATCTTTGCGAAGAACTCGGTGATCTTCTTTTTCAGATTGTCTACCATACAATAATTGCACAAGAAGAAGGTAGCTTTACTTTTGAAGATGTTGTTTATGCAATTACCGCAAAAATGATTCGTCGGCATCCTCATGTTTTTGGAAGTGCAGAGCAAAAAAAACTTGGTTTTTCAGCTAAAGAATGGGAGAAAATTAAAAAAATCGAACGGACTGAAAAAAAACAATGGTGCAAAGAAGAAAGCTTCTTAAACGATTCGACTATAAGTATTTTTGCAAAAGTAAAAAAAATCCAGCCAGCTGAGCAAGAAGCTCTCGCTTTACAAAAAACAGCTGCAGAAGTAGGTTTTGATTGGCATGAAAGTCATAAATTTTTTGCAAAAATCAAAGAAAAGCTTGATGAACTCAAAGAAGCAATAAAAAACAATAAAACATCAGATATAGAAGCAGAGTTCGGTGATCTCTATTTTACTCTCCTTAATCTTGCACGCCACTTGAATATTGATTCACAAAAAGCATTAAAAGAAACAAATACAAAATTTCGTAATCGTTTTGCCTATATTGAAGAAAGTCTATCTACCCAATCTAAAACACTGGCTGATGCATCCTTGCATGAGATGGAAAATCTTTGGAATAAGGCTAAAAATAAGAAATGAGAGAAATATTAGATTCCATTACCCTAAAAAATCAATAACATCTTGATCACTCAATAGAATTTCACAAAGCTCAATGAGCTTTATATGTTTCATCTACCGAATTCTGTAAGGTAGGCCGCAATTCTACTGATTCACCACATCCGCATGTTGAAATTTGATTAGGATTTTTAAATACAAAACCAGAACGAAGAGCTGTTACTTCATAATCCACCTGTGTTCCTAATAAAAACAATACTGCATCGTGTTCTATAAAAACACGAGCACCATTTACTTCGACAACATCTGCACGTAATCCCTGCCCTTCTTCCTTTACAAGAGTAATGCTATACTCCATCCCCGCACATCCGCCTTTCTTGATGCCAATAAGAATACCGTGTGCATCTTTCGTATCCATAATCGCTTTAACACGATCTGCTGCAGTTTTCGTCAAACTTATTACTGAAAAACGGCTCATTATTTACCCTTTTCTCACTCAACAAAAATTTTAAATGTATTTCATTTACAATATTTTGATTATCTAGTGTATCAGAAATAAAATAATAAGAATATAAATTGAAGTTCTTTTCTCATGTTGGTAAAAGCATGATATTTTACTAGATTGGCTTATGATTTTGTAATCTGAAATCACTATTTTACTTTCCTCATAGCCTTTGCAAAATGTTTTTTACAAAAATCAAAATGAAAATATTTTTTTCAATGTCATTATCCGCTACTATACTTACGAAGATAATTGCCTTCCAATGAACAAACAAAAGCTCTCAAAAATATCATTTTCTCTTGCATCTATGAAATGTCAGAAAAGATGAATAAGCTTAGATGCACAAAGATTTTATCTCATATCTTCCCAACCCACAAAAATAATTAAATGAAAATGTGCCTATCGCAGCTATGAAATCAATGAAATCCAAAAATAAAAAATTTAATTATTAATCTTGATGAATAGAAAAATATTTAAAGTACAAAGCTTCATTTTCACTCTTGCAAGCTTTCTTTAAAAGTGTAAGAGCATTCTAAATTTTACGCTGTTGATATTCTTACTGACATTAAAAAGACAGCTACTTATTTTTCTCTTGCCTTTAAAGAGACAGTCGTTTAGTCAGTTTCATACTGACCGGAGCGTAGCGCAGCTTGGTAGCGCACTTGACTGGGGGTCAAGGGGTCGTGGGTTCAAATCCCGCCGCTCCGACCACTTTTTAAAGAAGAAACATTAGTAAATACCAAGTGTATGTGTAGTATGTATGAGATTTTGCATCAGTTTATTTTTTTACAGAGTTTTCAAGAAACTTTCAAAGGGATTTCAAAAAGGCAAAGACCTTTTCAAGGTCTTTTCTCATTCTTGTCATCGAAACGTGCTTTTGTCTAATTTTGGGTAATTTTTATAATTTTATCTATGAAAATATAACTTTTAAAACAACACATTTCATGAGCAAAAATATTCATAAAAACAAAAAACGCCCCCACTCCTAACTCATGCCACCTGCTTTTACTTAGTGTAAATCTAGTATTAAGCTCCAATGTACCTATCTTTTTGAGTTAAACTACAATGCCATTACGTAAGTATGAAATTAAAAAGTCTACCCTATTTCCTCAAGTTATACGATAGTTCAAACAGCGTAACTATCATAAATTGGAAAGAAAAGGTGCAACTTTTACTCAGAAATCTTTCCCTTTTGAGAAAAAGTATAAAAACGCGAGACCAAAGCCTCGCGTCACTTCGTTATCTCAAGACATTAATAATCATTCAGTTTCCTTAGCTTCTAAACTCGCCTCAGATACATGATAATTGTTATCATTTTTTATCGCAGATGATGAAGTTTGCACAGCTATCTTCCGTGGTTTTAGTTCAGCTGGCATTTCTCGCTGAAGCTGAATATGAAGAAGTCCATCACAAAGTTCTGCTCCTATAACTTTAACATGATCAGCCAAATGAAAACGCCGTTCAAAAGCACGCGAAGCAATACCTCGATAAAGGAACTCTCGTTGTTCATCATCCTTTTCAGGTGTTCTCTCACCTTTAACGATTAGTTGATTGCAATGCGTTTCGATATCGATTTCATCTTGAGAAAAACCAGCAACAGCCATAGAAATTCTATAAGAATCTTCAGTTAAGCGCTCAATGTTATAGGGTGGATAAGATGAAACCTCATCAGGATGTGTCCTAGAATCAAACCAGTTAAAAAGATGATCAAAACCCACTGTTGAACGATAAAATGGTGAAAAATCTACTTGACGCATAAAATTGCCCTCCTTTAGAGCGACTATAGTTAATTGACTCACAAAGTTCCCACATGGCAAACTTAACCTGTGAACCAGCGACCCCTGAGTGGCGGCCACACTGTATTATGTGGTAATCATTCTTTTCTATTTCAACTCTTTTGTGCTCGAATTTATAAAAACATATACAAAGCAATGTAACTGTTTTTTAATGCTTCTTCATCATTACATAAATGTCAGCCATCTGGTATAAGCTAAGTTCAAGAATACACTATAAAGGATGTCAATTGGAAACACCTCTTTATCCTATAGATTGGGGTTCCTCTCCTCCCAATATCCATAACAACTACCTTAAAACAGCCATTGATCGTGAAATTCGTTTTGCAATAACACATCCTGAAATAGAAAAATCTAAAGGAACAGTCGTTATTCTCGAAAGCTATGCAAATGCTTTAGAAGAATATTTTTTACCGATGACTGAAATTTCTAAACGCGGTTTTTATACAGCAATATTTGACTGGTTTGGCCGAGAAAAATCACAATGCAAGGCAAAAAAACAGAGCCGACATCGTTACTTTGATAGTAACAATGATATTAATGACTTAGACGAATTTCTTAAAAAAATTGTATATCCTAACTGTCCACCACCTTACTATATATTAGCCTATGGCATGGGCGGCTTAATAGCACTTAGCGGACTAGATCTCATAAACCATCAATTTAATAGAATGCTCTGCGTTTCTCCCCTCTTTGCTCCATTAGGCAATAAAACGAATAGTTTTCAACATAAGTTAACACAACTTCTTTCTGATATAGGTCTTGGTTTTCTACCAGCAAAAGGTGGAAGAAAATTCAAACAAATAAAGCAGAAAAATACGCAATCTTGGTGTGCTGACAAAACACCTTTCCCCTCTCTTCCTCTCCCAACATCTCGATGGATGGCATCCGTTCTCAATACAATTGATAGCGTGAAGAAAAACATACTTTATGGACAATTAAAAATTCCAACATTGTTTATTCTCGCCAATCAAAACAATATTGCCAACAACATTGAAGCACGACAACTATGTCAACATACCCGTTTAACAAACAGCATTACCATTACAGGCGCTGAACTTAGTACAATTATGTATGAAGAAATTTATAAAAAACAATTTTGGGCTGCATTTGATGCATTTATTCCCAGTGACATATCTATAAAATAATATCTTTTAACCAAATTGGAATTCTAAAGAGAGTAACAAAATACATCTTAAAATTATTAAACGCTCCTCTATAACCCTATTAATGATATCTAAAATTATTGCAGAAAAACTTTTTCAAAAGTAACGAAGGTGTATATGCAAAGTCAGAGATATATATACTTAAGGAAAAAAGCATTCTTAAAATGTGAAATGCTAACCTTTTATAAGACTAATCTAATTATAAGACTAATCTAAAAACCAAATACCTAACTGCAATATATACTGCTCTTCGAAATTACAGGATTCAAGAAAATTCCATGACAAAAGAGGAATGGAAAACAAAAATTTGAAAGCCAAAATTCTTCCATTTTAGCCTAATACAGTCCTTCTCAACACAGTGTTACAGTCCCATAAAACACTCGATGGAGTTCTATTCAGAATGAAAAAAATTTAAAAAGAAAAACCATTTAAAATGAATTGTGCTTAAAATATTTGTGTACTGACCTTTTTACATCGCATACATTTCGAATTTAACTAACTTACAACTAATATTCTGTATGATTCTTTTATATTTTTGAAAATTTGGAAGAATTAACCATTTTGCCATTCATTTCAATTATGAGCATTTTATTATCTTTATTTATAAATACTCTATATTGTATAATCGATGCGGTAAAAAACTTTGACGAATGGAGCCATTGGAACACAATCATGAAACGAATCCTGCTCGCAGAAGATGATAACGATATGCGTCGCTTCCTAGTAAAAGCTTTAGAACGCGCAGGTTATGAGGTTGCCGATTTTGATAATGGTGCTAGCGCATATGAACGTTTACAAGAAGAGCCATTTTCTCTTCTACTTACCGATATCGTGATGCCAGAAATGGATGGTATAGAACTGGCACGGCGCGCTACTGAAATTGACCCTGATTTACGAGTAATGTTTATTACAGGTTTTGCAGCCGTCGCACTAAATTCAAATAGTGATGCCCCTCCTGATGCAAAAGTACTTTCTAAACCATTTCACTTGCGTGAACTCGTTAATGAGGTTGAAAAAATACTTATAGCTGCTTAAAAAAATATTTTTCTAAATTATTTATGCCTGCTTAAAGAGAAAGTGAAATTAGGCATTGACGTTTATAGTTCTATATGGTGTATGCAACTCATTGAGTGGGCGTGTAGCTCAGCGGGAGAGCACTACGTTGACATCGTAGGGGTCACAGGTTCAATCCCTGTCACGCCCACCATACGCTTTTTATTTGCATATAATCTGTTGATTTTATTTATCTTTTTTCAGGGTACGGGATAGTAAAATAAAGGTGCGGGAATAGGATTTTGCAACATGCCTCTTAATTA
>NZ_JBEPLT010000012.1:0-52296 GCF_040545385.1 Bartonella japonica | reverse complement strand
GAATAAAGCGTTAGGCAAAAGCATATAAGTTGGCAATTGCGGAACCACAGCGCGAATTCCTTGCTTAGTCCGAATATCAGACTTAGCAGAAACAGGCGCTAGAATAGAATCCGTAGAAAGAGATGGAGTAGATATATCTGTAGAAGAGACCTCTATCGGATCAGATGATGCAGACGGAAAATCCGTAGTAGAAGCTCCATCAGAAGCAGAAGAATCGGGTGTAGGCGGGGTAACTGGAATAGATGGTACAGATAGCTCAGACGGAGAATCCGTGGGGGGTACAGACATAGAATCAATAGGGGCAGGTCTAACTGAAGAAGATTGATCAGAAGTCTCATCAGACGATTGATCAGAAGTCTCATCAGACGGAAGAGAAGGAGGCATAAGCGGAATAGGTAGTACAGGAGTAGACCCAGCAGGAAGGGACTCAG
This sequence comes from Bartonella japonica, assembly GCF_040545385.1. Taxonomy (NCBI): domain Bacteria; kingdom Pseudomonadati; phylum Pseudomonadota; class Alphaproteobacteria; order Hyphomicrobiales; family Bartonellaceae; genus Bartonella; species Bartonella japonica. Next base: position 51,865 of record NZ_JBEPLT010000012.1, on the reverse strand, counting down.
CTAAATCAGATGAAACAGACGGAGAATGATCCTTAGTAGAAGCTCCATCAGAAGCAGAAGAATCGGGTGTAGGCGGGGTAACTGGAATAGATGGTACAGATAGCTCAGACGGAGAATCCGTGGGGGGTACAGACATAGAATCAATAGGGGCAGGTCTAACTGAAGAAGATTGATCAGAAGTCTCATCAGACGATTGATCAGAAGTCTCATCAGACGGAAGAGAAGGAGGCATAAGCGGAATAGGTAGTACAGGAGTAGACCCAGCAGGAAGGGATTCAGCTAAATCAGATGAAACAGACGGAGAATGATCCTCAGTAGGAGCTCCATCAGAAGCAGAAAAATCGGGTGTAGGCGGAGCAACTGGAATAGATGGTACAGACGAAGAATCTATGGGTAGTGCAGGCGTAGAATCAGTAGAAGGAGAGACAACTGGAGGAGACTTATCAGATGAAGGAGATGCTGGTAAAACAGATACATTCTCAGAAGGATTTGATGGTGGCTGAATGTAGACAGCTTCGAGACGAAAATCCCAAAAATCTCTCCTCCCCTTAACTAATCTATTTTTGGAATCCGCCTTTCCAAAAGAAGAATTTTGTCCATAACCACGAAGGTGGTATTGATAAGGAAAACCACTTACTGTGGTATAATTACTGATTAACTTAAAAGAATCCTCATTTGCCTTCCCAGAAACTTGAATAAGTGAAATGCTCTCAGTGCTTCCATTACTTACCTTTCCACTGCTCACCTTCTTTTCTGAGTTCCTAAAAAAATCATTCATATTAACCAAAGTTGTTCCCGAAACATCACCATTGATCAAAATACGATCATTTTTGTTAGGCTCAAACAAGCCATTCTCATTCAAAAACGCACCGAGCGTAATCTGAACATTACCCTTCGCAATATATACTTCTTGGTATCGTTCACTTTCAATGCACAGTGTTTGATAACCACTGGATCCATTCTGACTGAAAACAAGACTACTATCAGAAAGCTGCAGACGAGAAACGGAGAAATCAACAGAATTAGATTCTTGTAAATCTTTCTGTCTTCTTTTTTCTATAAACCATGTTGAACCATGATTTAACTGTAAAACAACACTAGCCGCCTTCCCCACATGGATACCTCCTCTAAGTGAAGAATCCTGAGCTTTAATAGATACAACAGAGTTATTTTCAGCTTTTAATAACAAACCACCAGAAACCTTTGTATTTTCTGATAATTCAATAGAAGCTTCAACACCATAACCGTCAGCGCCAGTGGCATAAATAGCCGTCCCATCCGGAACTGCAAGAGTTGTATTCGACAAATGAACAAATGCCTCCCCCATAGTAATATGTGGTGTTTTCGAAACAGTCTCTTCTTTTCCGTAGAACTTAGCTACTTTATTAGAATCTAACAGATTAAAATACAGACCATACTCCCCTTTTCCTTTTACAGAAATCGTTGAATTCTCGATCTTAATATTTGTCTTCTTTAAAGTATCTGATGTGATATAATCTTGAATAAATTGGCCTTTGCTATTTAAAAAAACTGAGAAATTTTCGACCAAGAAGCCATTCATATCAGTAAGTTGCAGAGAAGACGCCTTCAAATGAACATTCCCACCTTGTAAAACCTCAAATGCCTCTGATAATGTGCTTGTATTTGTATCATTGACTGTGGCATTCTCCTTTTTTCCTGTTCCCTCAATTGTAAGGTTAGAAAGAAGGTATTTCCCACCAAGACGCGATAAAAATGAGCCCTTCTCATTAAAAGTAACCGAGCCACCCGACATCCTAACCATTGCACCAGACTCACTAACAATACCTGCATTCACATTTAAATTATTTTGTGTTTTTAAACCGCTTGTTTGCGTATTTAGACCGCTTGGATCGATTTCAATACCTATACGAACTAAAGCAACATCCGTCTCTTTCCCCGATGCATAAATAGCCTGAGGGCTCCCCTTAATAGCCCCATCTGTCATGCTAATAGTTCCTTTCTCAGCACGAAGTCCGAGTACACCCTTAAAATTTGATTCCTTCAGAATAAACTTTCCATTATCTTTCACATATCCACCATAGATAGATATCGTATTTGAATCACCTCCTGAGATTTCTATCTTAGACGCATCAATAATTGTGCCTTTTTTTTCTACATGTATGACTGCGACAGGAACCGAACCAGAAGAATCTTTCTGAGAATCTGTTAAATTATAAGTTTTATTTTTGATTGTATGTGTTTTACCATCGTTGCACATAATATAAGAGCTCCCTGTTACATCACAGGAAGCTCTACGATTATCAGAATTTGCATTAACACTTACAGTTGAAAGAAAAGAAAAAGTAATAGTTGTAAAATTAAATAAAAACCTATAATTTTTAGCTATATTAATCATAACTTTATTGTAAACTTTCTCCCCCCCTTTATATTTAAGAGAAAATAATATGATAATTTAAATATTTACAACGTAAAAAACTATTCTTGTAGTTTCATATAACACCCCTCACTTATGTAAAAATTACCTTATATTTCACGGATAACTAAAAACGGTAGCGAAGACTGCTAGAGAAACTCATTCCTGAAAAACCAGCTTTTCCAAATTGATGCTGATAGGTTACATCTCCATGAAACGCAAATTTTGAAGATAATTGCGCATTAAAACCCAATCCCGTTTCTAGAAAAGAACCAAAAGCACCCAACTGGAAAGCATCTTCAAAATGCACAGACTGACTTCCTCCAAAACCACGAGCAAAATGCATCTTGCCAGTAAAAGAAACAACACGCCCTTCTTGTGAGGTATCAAGGGTCTTCGTTAAACGCACACCAGAACGCATGATCCACTTATCAAGTCTTCCCATATCAATATCAAATCCATCAACATCGGATGTCTTATCAAATCGTAAATTTTGGTACATAACCTGAACCTGCGGATCAAAAACAAGACCTTTGTGCCCTGTCATAATCGACTTACCAGAAGTTAACGAAGCACTCAGAGATTTTCCCTTCAATGTTGCCGTCTTTCCCCTTGCAAGAGTAAGAACATCACCTTTAAAAGAACCATATGAGAAAAGACTATCTACATAAAAGCCCTCATCATGCTGAACAGTACCATAGGCTGCGGCTGTCCATTTATCAAATGCACTCTTCTGACTTTGTTCAACATCTCGAGGTTGTAAAGAAAGCTTTCCGTAAGACCCCATAACCCCAAAAGACATAGCAATATTAGAATCTTCAATTGTTTTCAGTAAGAGACCTGCCTCTACACCATTATAATCAAGGTTACCTCCGTAACCATATTCAAGTGTAGATAAATCCGATCCATAACGATAGTTCCCACCATATCCGCGCAAGAATAAAGCAGGATTTTCATAAATTTCTGGCATCCCAGTATCAGTAACACGAAGTGCTTCCAATTGCTTATTTTGATTTCTTACATCCATCAAACCAGCATGAAAGAAAGCGTTTGGTAAAAGAAGATAAGTTGGGACTTGCGGCACAACCGCCATAATTACCTCTTCATGCTGAGAAAGAGAAGAAGCGGAATCCAACATTATGGAATTATGATGAACATGACCCTCAGCAGAACGGGATGTACGACGACGAGAAGAAACTCTCTGCACCTGATTCTGACTAGAACGGGATGACGTAACGCGCTCGATATAGTCAGGTTCAAGACGAAAATCCCAAAAATCTTCAGTACCATTAACCTGATCTTTACGCCCATTTTTTGCTTGCCCTGGACCGTAAGCACGAAGACTATAACGATAAGGTGATCCCTTTAATGTTATATAAGGAACTGGTGATTTAAAAGAATTCTCCGTCGCCTTTCCATAAACCTGAATAATTGAAACGCCGCGAGCACGCCCTTGACGACCTTTGCTCTTTTTCACCTTATTTGTCAGTTTTTTTGGAATGCTCACTACATATACTTTAGTTGTTCCATAAACATCACCATAGATTAAAACTTTATCAGCCTGTATTACCTGATTATCTGTAGAAAAAGATGCATTTACATGAAGACGCGCATCACCATGCGCAACGTAAGCATGATCTGAATAGCTATCATTTAATCTCCCGATACGAAGCACCTGATAACGACTGTCTTGTGGTTTCTTAAAAAAAACAGAACTGTCAACAAGCCTCATAAATGAAATCGACGAATCCGTAGATTTTCCATTCCATAGATTATTGTTTTTTCTTGGTGTCACAGTCCACTGCGCCTTATTAGATAATTCAAGCTCAGCATAAGAATTGCTGTCAATACGTGCTCCTCCTACAAGGAAAGAATTATTCGCTTCAATCACCGCATAAGAATTATTTTTAACTTCTAATAACAAATCAGCAGAAACACGCGAACCATCTGATACAGTGATATAAGGAACCCTTCTAGAATCATCGACATAAACAGCCGTACCATCGAAGGCTCTTAAAGTGCTCTTCTTAAACTGAAACTCTCCTAATTCGGAAAGTAATTCACCCACTACATATTCATAATCGGAGAGACCTCCCTGAAAATGTAAACCGTGAGTTCCATGCCCCTTAATAACAATGTTTGTATTATAAATAATACCCTTAGATAGTTCCTGCAATTTTAGCGAATAACCATTGTAAGGAAAAACTGCTGGTGCACTTTCACCTACCAAAGCATGAACATTGGCAACGTCAACTTTACCATCTTTAACAAAAAGAAAGCTTCCTTGTTGCACACCAAAAACTGACCGATTTATGCCATTATTACGGCCGCTTATTTCTTTGCTCTTTCCAGTATTAACACCATTTCCAGTAACAGAAATACTATCTAAGATAGTTATAACTTTTCGAGCAGTCACCACTTCTGACGCAACTGAACCAACTCCTTTCAACTGTAGCGTCCCCCAATTTTTTGAATCCAGTCCTTTTTCTGGTTTTATGACTATTTCACGAGACTTTTCCGTGACCACAGCACCAACAAGTTTCTTATCAAAATTATCCTCATATGATGTAGAAATATCTTTCGATGCAAAAGAACCTTTAACTTTTTCAAAGTTATTACATGAATATGACTTAAAAAGAGAACCACATGAAGCTTTTAAATCCTGTGCATCAGCGGCTATATTGAATGCGAAAGGGAAAACAGATGTTGTAAGAACACATAAATATGCATGGCGTTTTAAAACTTTAATCATAATTTATTGTAAACTTTCTTTCTCACGCTTATTAAAAACTGAATAGATACAACCAACAATTAATCTATTATGTATTAATCGCTTAATTCGTTTTGTGTTAAATGTAAAGCCATAACCAAAAAAATAACATGTTAAAGTCACAATTTATATTTTTGTTATGTTTTTGATTTTCGCAATAAATGCGTTAAAGAAAAATACAGCTAGAAATAGTAAGCTTCATCCACCAGAAAATCTTTTCCAGAAAAACAAACCTTGATAAGTTTATACACGTATCAAGTCACTATGGAACGTAATTTTTGAAACAATTGCGCATAAACAGCAAATCAAATTTCTCTAAAAATTCCAACTAGAAAATATTTCCCAAATACACAATTTGTTTATGGCTAAAATCACAAATGAAATATTTTCTAGGAAAAATAACCTGTACTTCTTCAATCATGCAGAAACGTCTTGGTAATATAATCAACGTCTCTATAACTCGATCCATAGTTTCACCAGTTATTTTAATGAGTTTTATAAAGATTTTATGCGCATGCCCCTTCATAGACAGCTTAATAAGACACCATTTCGCTACCTAAAGGTAGCTCCATTGAAGAAAACATATCAATATAATACAAAAAAGAATAACCATTATAAAACAACATATATAATTCTTCTATAATTTTCTTTCTACTTCTTATGAAAATAAGAATACATTCCGTTCAATTACTTTTCTAGCATATATCTTTCATGAACTCATTTTAGGTTTCATACAGATTTATGTTTCATATAAAACCAAAATAAAAAACATTAAAGAGATCACAATTTAAAATTGCGATATTCATAAAAAACGTCTAAAATACAACTAGAATTTGTTGAAAATATCGCCACAAAAAACAAAAATTAAAAATCATGAAGTATAAAAATCTTATCTTCATTTTCAGGTAAACAGCAAAGAAATATTTTTGCATTTTTAAAGACATGTAAAGAAATTATTTTGAAAATAACCAATAAAATAACAGACAAAAAAGCCACAAGCATAGCCTGTGGCTCTTTAAAGGATTGACTCCAAAACATTACACTAGAACTGATAGCGTGCTCCACCAGAAAAACTTATTCCAGAGAAACCTGCTTTATCGAGTTTATGTTGGTAAATCAAATCAGTGTGAAGCGAAAAATTTTGAGATAATCGCGCATTAAATCCTAATCCAGCCTCTAGAGAAGAACCAAAAGCCCCTAACTGGAATGCATCCTTGAAGTGCACTGTCTGTTTGCCTCCAAAACCATGAGCAAAATAAAGTTTACCATAGAAAGCAACAACATTTACTCCTTCAGATCCAGCAGATAACTTAGACAAACGCCCACCAACACGTGCTACCCATTGATCAAGTGTGCCCATCTCAATGTCAAAGTTATCAATATCACGAGCCTTACTAAACTGGAGATGCTGATAAACAACCTGAGCTTGTGGCTCAAAGACAACACCCTTATAACCTGTGGCAAATGACTGACCACCAGTCAATGAAACGCTTAAAGGATTGCCTTTCAATGTAGCTGTCTTGCCACGTGCAAAGGTAAGAACATCACCTTTAAACAGACCATAGGAGAGAAGACCATCCACATAGAAGCCCGCATCATGCTGTACGGTACCATAGGCTGATGCTGTCCATTTATCAAATGCACTCTTCTGGCTTTGTTCAACCTCTAAAGGTTGCAGAGAAAGTTTTCCATAAGATCCCATCACCCCAAAGGACACGGTACTTCCAACATTCTCAATGGTTTTCAGCAAAATACCCGCCTCTATACCATTATAATCAACATCACCCCCATAACCATATTCAAGTGCAGATAAATCTGAAGCATAACGGTAACGTCCACCATAGCCACGCAAATATAAAGCAGGATTTTCACGAGCTTCTAACGTTCCACCGGAAGCAATACGCACAGCTTCCAACTGCTTATTTTGATTGTTAATATCCACCAAACCAGCATGGAATATACTATTTGGCAAGAGAAGATAAGTGGGAACTTGCGGAACAACAGACCTTACAACTTGTTCAGGAAGAGGTTCCAATTGGTCAGGACGAAGCTCAAAATTTGAATCTGTACCAGCAGAAGGCTGCGGTCTTAACACAATTTCAGGTTCGGGCTTAGGAGCAGGGTCAACATATCGATTTTCAAGACGAAAATCCCAAAACTCTCCCTCACCTTTGACCAACCTTTGCTCAGAATGTGCTTTTCCTAAACTAGAACTCGGACCATAAGCATAGAGCTTATATTGGTAAGGCAAATTTTCCAACGCAACATAACCGCCATCTAGTGTAAAAGAATCTTCCTTTGCCTCTCCAGAAACCTGAATAATGGAGATACCATGATTATTTCCGCCACTCCCCGTTCCTCCTCCTGGGCTTCCAGAAACAGTTTGCACATGAACTATCGTTTTTCCCTCAACATCACCATAGATTAAAACCCGATCTGTTTTCTGATCTTTAAGAGCTCCTCCCTTATTCAAATATGTATTAAGATAAAGATGCGTATCACCCTGTGCACTATAAACTGCTTCCTCTCTTATAACAACAATATGTGTCCTACCATACGGACGAGAAACTTTCTTTGCCCCCTCTCCAACACAAAGTGTCTGATAACCATCAGCTATATCAGCTTTTGGTTGTGAAAAAACGATAGAACTATCTGCAAGAGATACCCTTGAAACAAATGACTTATCTATAGAATTCGAATCCTGAACTTTTTGATATTGAGGTCGAGACAAAGTCCACTTTGAATTTCTTAAATTCAATAAAATAATAGAACTTTCATCAACATGACTTCCCCCTGAAAGAACAGAGGAATTAGCAAAAATCTCTAAAGAAGAGCTATCATCAGCTTTTAACAATAGATCTCCAGAAAGCACTGTACCTTCTGCAAGTGTAACAGAACTACGAAACTTGCTACTATAAACAGCTGTGCCATTCGGAACTGTAAAAGAAGTTTCTTGCAAATCAACAGTATATACTCCAGCTACAACCCCACCGTTCTTCCATGCACCTTCTTCATCTTTCAAAAAGCGCATACCATAAAAGTCTTCTCCCCCCTTCACAACAACAGTAGATTCTGAAAGCAGAGCAGAACCATGTTTTGCCTGGAGTAAAATGCCATGCGCATCAACAACATCCACCTTACCTTTGATAAAATGAATAAATCCATGATCTTTCGATATATGAAAAGCTGAGCTTTCACTAGACCTTTCTGTATTTTCCTCTCGGAGCCCCTTTCCAGTAATAGAAGTCTCTACGAGAGCGACATATCCTTTTCCTTCTGTTTTAACCCCTGTACCCCCTGTAAAATCAACTGTTCCCCCTTTCATCATAATGTCTGCACTAATACTCTTATTCTCCTCATTACCATTGCTTACCTCAGGAGTACGACTTAAAAGACCTATTGCTTTGTTACTCGCTTTAATATTTGTATTAACTAAATTAACATAAGATCGCCCACTAACACCATTTTCCGTATGTGCAAAAACACCTACTTTATTGGCATCAATCGTCCCATTTTCTATAACAACGCTACCATGAGCAACATCCACACCTGTTGATACATCTTTCAAAGTTGAACTATTCAGAACAATTTTTCCACCCTCTGATGCTTTTGCGCCAATTTCCCAAATTTTTCTTTCTGCTTCATTACTCGCACCAGCATTCGCACTCTTAACAGTGATCTTATCTCCTTTAACACTCGTTTTATCTTTAGAAACCTCTATAGCAATATTTACATTACCACTGCCATTTTTTTCATAAGTCTTATCAGAAATTACTTTGCTTTTACCATCACTACATTTATAAAATGAAGCTGAAGCTTCTCCGTTACATGAAGCCCCGCTATTTTCTACCTCACTACGCCCCACATTACTCTGTGCATTATTATTAGTAACACCCGAACCATTGCCATTCACTTCTTGCCTAGCAGATACATCGTGTACAAAAAAAAGCATCGCTGTTGTTACAGCATATAAAGAGAGATAATTTTTAAATTTGACCATAATTCCACCATAAACTCCCCCCTCGACTTAATTAGACACACGCACTCTGCTAAGCTTCTTTGACCAAGCACAGCATTAAGTACATTCTGTTTTAATATTCAGCGCACTATTAGTTTATTTTGTGCTTTATGTAAATGTAAAAATACAATGAAAAAAATAATATAATATAAAACTCATTAAAAAAGCAGTTATCTAAAAACAAATTTAATGAATTTATAAACAATCAAAGTGCATATTTGACACATTATAGTGCATTCATTGAAAATGATTATTTATCCATATTGCATATTCAATGAAATCCAGAATATAGTAAAATCTTTCCATTTCAGTCTTTTTTTATAACGGATCTATCAAAACTGCTCCTTTGCACATCATAAGTGAGATAAATATATGGATAAAAACCGCTTTTTAAAAGGCTAAAAGTGTCTCTTGTGAAATACCTCAATATAAGATCTACTAAAACAGAGATCTGAAAAATAGCATGATGGTGCAACTTATTTCCTGAAAATTAACCACCCGGCATAGACATAACTGCATGTTCATTAACATAATTGCATGTTTAAGACAGAAAAGTAAATCGACATCCTACGGATAATCCTAGCTTTTATATACTAAACTGAAAAAAGAAGATTGCATATATTTATTTGTGTTATTCCTGAAAACAGCAATACAATCTCATTTGAACAGAATATGAAGGCATAAAAATGTCAACTATCATCCATTTTTATCCTTCTCCTTTTATTTGACATTATAACTTTCCAAAATATCAAAAGCTTTATCATTTAAAATACTAAATACGTAAGAAGTTCGTGTTTTTATTCTCGCCATCCTTTATAATGAAATGCCCTCCTCATAAAATACAGCATGGACATAGCGTAGTTCATTCACATACTCTTTAGGGTAACATCTTATTTTGCCACAAACCTATTCCACCACAGCACTCGTAAAGAAGTATAATAAAAATCCATTGGATCCCACCATAAAAAACCAAACATATTATTCTATCTATCAACGCGTAATATTGCGACCGATCTTAAAAATAGTTCATAAAAGGATATATTTATTCTTTCTCAAATGTTTTTTCATTCACACACCAATTTCTTTTGTGATCTACAAGAAAACAGTTTTGTTTTCCTATATTCAAGAAATTTAACTGTATTCGTGGTTTTCATTCAAAATGAATTAACACTATAAATTTATTGATTATCCCTAAATTTATTCATTACCATAAAGCACAAAATTTAGAAATTATTTACGCACAAATCTGAGCCAACGTTTCAAGAAGAATGGGAAAGCTTCAACTAGAAAACACATTGAAGAAATGCAAGATAACTATATTTTCAAAAATATGAGCAAAATAAGCTAATAGAGAAAGAAAAAGCCACAAGCTATGCTTGTGACTTTTTAAAGTGTTCATCAAAACATAATAAATTAAAAATGATAACGCAATCCGCCAGAAACACCAGTTCCAGAAAAACCAGCCTTTGTAATTTTGCGCTGATAGACCAGATCACCGTAAAGAGCAAATTTTTGAGACAATTGAGCATTAAAGCCTAATCCAGCCTCGATGGTAGAACCAAAAGCACCCAACTGAAAAGCATCTTTAAAGTGTACAAATTGTTTTCCTCCAAAACTATGAGCAAAATGAAGCTTTCCATAAAGAGAAACAAGATGTGCTTCTTCAGTCATCGTAAGAGTTTTGGTTAAACGCCCACCAACACGGATCGCCCATTGATCAAGCTTTCCCATATCGATATCAAAATCATCAATATCATGTGCTTTATCAAAGTGTAGCTGTTGATAAATAAGCTGGGCCTGTGGATCAAAAACAAGACCTTGATTTCCTGCCATCAATGCCTCACCAACGGTTAACGAAGCATTCAAAGACTTACCCTTTAGTTTTGCTGTCTCGCCCCGAGCAAGCGTCGAAACATCACCATTAAACAAACCATAAGAGAGCAGACCATCAACATACAAGCCCGTATGATATTGCATACCACCATATGCTGTAACTGACCATTTATTAAACGCACTTTTTTGGCTCTGCTCAACATCCAAAGGTTGCAAAAGCAGTCTATCATAAGTCCCTATAATTCCTAAAGATGTGGTATTATAGGCATTCTCAATTGTTTTAAGCAAAAGACCCGCTTCAATGGCACTATAATCAAGCTCACCTCCATAACCATATTCAAGCGCAGAAAGATTTGAAGAATAACGATAACTCCCACCATAACCGCGCACAAAAAAGGCAGGTCTCTCATCACTTCTCACCCCTTCTTCAGAAGCAATTCGCAAAGCTTCTAACCGTTTATTTTGATTTCCAATATCCATCAACCCCATGTGAAATAAGGCATTTGGCAAAAGTAGATAAGTTGGAACTTGCGGAACAACAGCCTTAACACCCGGTTCAGGCTTAGGTTTTGGCTCTGGTGCAGGCGCAGGAGCTGGCTCTGGTGCTGGTGCAGGCGCAGGAGCTGGCTCTGGTGCTGGTGCAGGAGCTGGCTCTGGTGCAGGTGCAGGTGCAGGAGCTGGCTCTGGCCCTGGCACAGGACGGGGATCAACATACCTATTCTCGAGACGAAAATCCCAAAATCCCTCCTCACCTGCAACCAATCTTTGAGTAGAATTTGCTCCCCCTAAATCAGATTCTGGACCATAAGCATAGAGGATATACTGATAAGGTGAGTGGCCCAACGTAACATAACCACCGTCCAGCTGAAAAGAATTTTGATCTGCTTTACCAGAAACCTGAATAATTGAGATACCTTGGTTATTCCCACCACTCCCCGTATAACCTCCTTGACTTCCCGAAACACCACGCACATGAACCATCGTTTTCCCAGAAACATCCCCATGAATTAAAAGACGATCCGTATGTTGATCCTTAATATCACCTCCTTCATTCAGGAATGTATTCATATAAATGTGTGCACCATCCTGCGCTTTATAAACCGTACCCGTCCCGTTTCCAATCCTAAGTGTTTGATAAACGTAACTCTCGTCAGGTTTTGAATCTGTAAATTTAATAGTACTATCACCCATAAGAGTGACGTGTGAAACAGATGAACTATTTATAAAACCAAGTTCTTTCTGCTTTCTCTGTTGCAATTTTTGTAAAATCCATGTGGAACCAGCACCCAAATAAAGTTCGGCTTTAGAAGAATCATCAACATAAGTCTCTCCTTCCATAGTAGAAGCGTCTGCTAAAATGATCAAAGAAGCACCTTTCTCAGCTTTTAACAATGAACGCCCTGAAAGAGTGCTTTGCGATAAACTCACAGCACCATGAGTATCCCCTGTACTATAAACGGACACACCCTCAGAAACTGTAAACATCGTTTTAGCCAAATTAACAACTTCCAATCTAGGTGGAGTTTTCTCCTGCTCGGATAAAGGATCTTCTCTAAGCGCATGTTCTGTTAGTGCACTCTCTCCCCGAAAATATATACCATGCTTTCCATTACCCTTCACTGTAATGGAAGAGGATTTAATATTAACCTGAGTTACCTCAGCCTTATTTGATAATTCCTCAGACAGAGGAACTGAATTAGAAGTACTAACTGTATTTTCTAACAACACGCCATGAGTATCAGGAACATCAATAGTCCCGCTAAAATTAACAGATCCCCCTACATCCACACGGAGAACCGCGTAATTTTTGTCATTATCTCCTTTTCCAGTAAAAGTAACATCATCGAGAATTATTTCTCCCCCTAATGTTGAAGAAACCCCATGACTGTTTTTAATATCAATGCCTCCACCTTTCATGGTAATTTTAGCACCACCATAACTCCAAAGGCTTGCATCGCCATCGCTTGTTTCAATATTTACATTCTCTAAAACAACAACTGAATTCCCTGTTGCCTTAACTGCCTGACGACTTTCCTCAATATTCCCACCATATACCCCAATTAACCCATTATTAGCGTAAAGAGCTACCTCAACATTCTTAAGCGTAAACCCCGGCAAAATAATCTTTCCATTTTCTGATACAGATACACCACGTGTACGAGGATTATCAGAACTATCACCAAGAATAATTACCTTTTCTCCCTTAACCGCCGCATTCATCCCTTTCACTGTTATAGCCGTCCCAGAGGGATAATCAGAAACATTTTTACCCGTAATTTTATAATTTCCATTCCTAATTGTGTCTATTCCACAAGCATCGCATAGATAATATGACCCATCATACAATGAAACCTTTCCCTTATCCTCGCTATACTTAAAAACATATTTATCCCCCTTGCTATCACCCCCCATACCGCTAAGAGGACGATTAACATTACTCCCACTAAGCTTATTGTCTGACTTCTCATCCATTACCCCTTCTTCTCCCCCAAGACTCCTATAGTCTAATTTGCCCCCAAGACTGGAATTCCCACTAGGCACAGGAGTAACGGTAATCTTTAAAGGATAATTTGAATCACTTGAATTAGCCGTAATAACAGGAAGTGGAGTAACAGAGACATCAGTAGAAATACTTCTCTTCACTGTATGTGCACAAACCTCTACTCCATTTTGTAGCAATGAAAGGATAGCTGTTGTAAAGGTACATAAACACACATGATTTCTAAAAACTTTAATCATAGTTCCCTCGAAACTTTCTTTCCCCTCTCATTGAAAACGAAAGCACTCGCACAACATTCCGATGGCACCTCTACAAAAGAAGCTATAATCATCAGGATGCGTCTACTGCTCATTTGAATGGTGTGATGCATTATTCAAATAAATTTGGCGGAAGACCTACAACAACCACTTATAAGAGAACAACTAATTAACACACCTAATAAGTGTATAATGCATTCTGTATTTTGTGTAAAGTGAAAATAAAACTATAAAGAGTAATTGTTTAAAAATACAATCTATCATTGTGAGCTTCAAAAGAGTGACTAAAAATATGCATAAAAAGTCATCAAAATTAGAAAATGAATTTTTAAAATTCAGCTTTAGAAAAGCTCAAGCGCTATAATGAATAAATCAAATTATCACAAAGCAGGATATCGAGCTCTCTCACATCACAGAGCCCTAAAAATTAGCTACCGTATTGTATTATTATTAGCAAAATTTTTAAAAATGCGCTTGATCACAGATAAAAACAAATATTTTCACGCATAAAATGAGCAAAAAATAAAGATTATGACTTTTTTCATTCTTATCAAAAGGAGAATAATCTTTTGATATTAATATAAATTGTTAAAAAATAAAAAGGCAGCACGATGGCTGCCTTTCATATAGAGGTATGTATTACACCTTATATTAGAATTGATAGCGTACTCCACCAGAAAAACTTGCTCCAGAGAAACCTGCTTTATTGAGCTTATGTTGGTAAAGAACATCACCATGAAGAGAAAACTTCGGATCTATCTTGGCATTAAATCCTAATCCAGCCTCTAGAGAAGAACCAAAAGCCCCTAACTGGAATGCATCCTTGAAGTGCACTGTCTGTTTGCCTCCAAAACCATGAGCAAAATAAAGTTTACCATAGAAAGCAACAACATTTACTCCTTCAGATCCAGCAGATAACTTAGACAAACGCCCACCAACACGTGCTACCCATTGATCAAGTGTGCCCATCTCAATGTCAAAGTTATCAATATCACGAGCCTTACTAAACTGGAGATGCTGATAAACAACCTGAGCTTGTGGTTCAAGGACAACACCCTTATAACCTGTAGCAAATGACTGACCACTAGTTAATGAAACGCTTAAAGGATTGCCTTTCAATGTAGCTGTCTTGCCACGTGCAAGGGTAAGAACATCACCTTTAAACAGACCATAGGAGAAAAGACCATCCACATAGAAGCCCGCATCATGCTGTACGGTACCATAGGCTGATGCTGTCCATTTATCAAATGCACTCTTCTGGCTTTGTTCAACCTCTAAAGGTTGCAGAGAAAGCTTTCCATAAGATCCCATTACCCCAAAGGACACAGTATTCCCAACACTTTCAATGGCTTGCAGCAAAACACCCGCCTCTACACCATTATAGTCAATTTCACCTCCATAACCATATTCAAGTGCAGATAAATCTGAAGCATAACGGTAATTTCCACCATAGCCACGCAAATATAAAGCAGGACTTTCACGAGCTTCTAACGTTCCACCGGAAGAAATACGCACAGCTTCCAACTGCTTATTTTGATTGTTGATATCCATCAAACCAGCATGGAATATACTATTTGGCAAGAGAAGATAAGTGGGAACTTGAGGAACAACAGACCTTGCAACTTGTTTAGGAAGAGAAGATAAACCGACTCTACTTCCACGAGAATCATTAGACTTAACATACTGATTCTCTAAACGGAAATCCCAAAACTCTCCACCATCCTTCATAAACCTCTGATGAACACTCTTCTGTTTTGAAGTCGTTTCTGGACCGTAAGAACGGAGAGTATATTTGTAAGGTGAATTCTGCAATGCAATATAGCCACCTTTCAGTTGGAAAGAATCTTTTTCCGCCTTTCCATATACCTGAATCACTGGAACACTATGAGCAATATGAGCACCATTTTTAACCCCTCCTGCACTACCCGAAGTAGCCGCTACATGCACAGTAGTTTTTCCTTCAACATTACCATGAATTAACAACCGATCGGTTACTTGTTCACCACTCTGATCATTAGGATTCAAACGTGCATTGAGATAAATCACAGCCTCACCCTGTGCTTTATAAACCGTACCCTCCCCTTTTCCAATTTGGAGTGTCTGATATTTACCCTCAGTTTCCGAAGATAAAAACTTAATACCACTATTTACAAGACTTACAGAAGAAACACACGAATCTACACACTGTGAATCTTGAGCTTTCAAATCGCTATATTTACCCCTTTTGAGGATCCATTCTGATCCATTTTCCAAGTCTATTTTAGCGTAAGAATTGCTATCAATATGTGCACTACCTGAAATAATAGAGTTCTTAGCCAGCACCAATATATTAGAACTATTCTCAACTCTCAACAAGCTATCACCAGAAAGAATTGTTTTATTTTCTAAAGAAACGAGACCACCGGAATTATTAGCATAAATAGCTACACTCTTTGCAACTTCGAAAGTTGTCTTTTTCAAAGAAACTTCCCCCGTTACACCCACAGGTTTTTTCTTCTGTGCAAACTCAGCACTTCGATTTTGTCTTCCTGCCCTACCCGATTCTGCTCCATCAAAATGAATACCATAGGATTTTTCACCATCCACTTTAACAGTAGAAGATTCGACATTCGCGCGATTCATAGAAGAACGAACATTAGCAGATCTCTTTCTTCTATGAGAGACTGTATCAACGGCACTACCATCAGTTCCCTTAATCCTCAAAGCACTAGTACTGGTAACTACACTTCCATCAACAAAATCGATAGAACCACCACCACTTAGTAGAAAAGCGGAAGCCTCATCCTTCTTCGCAGCATCCAACTCCGCGGACTTATTGCCGTTAATAATTTTAACTTTACTGAGCTTAACACTTCCGCCCAGATCTGAATTAACAGCAACTCCACCTGTGAAGCTAATAGAACCAGAATTCATTATTATCTCACCGCCGTTACTAGACAAACCAGCAGCAGCAATTGGTCCTTCCACACTAATATCTGTGGAATTTAAATGAATACTCGATCCTGACTTTGCCAAAGCACCCACCTGATGAACACTAATCGTTCCATCAATGATTTTGACTTCTCCACCATTCCGAGTCTCAAGCCCAATCATAGAGGATTTAATAGCTGATTTCTTATTCAAAACAACCTTCCCCCCCTCTTCTGCAAGCACAGAACCCACAGGCTCTATTTCACTAAGAGACGTACCGGAATAAGGCTTACCACTAATATCAGCACTCTCTAAATCAACAGTGGTATTTTTAACATGCATAGCAGGTTTTTCATCTTTCGACGCCACTACAAGATTTTGTATTTTTTTCGGTTCACCACCACTACATACATAAGAGGTTTCCGCACTCCGCGCATCACTTTTCTTTATATCATTACAACTAACGGAAATATTTTCTTTACCAGAAGAACCATCAACACGCGCAACTGGAGAAGTGTCAGATCTCCCAGAAGAACCAGTCTTTCCAGAAGTATCTACTGAAGTAGCAGAAGAAGATGACACATCCTTAGATGTTCCAGATCCTCCAGAACTAGAAAGCAGAACTCGCCCTCTAGAACTGCTCGACGCGCCAGCCTGAGTAGGTGCAGGTTTAGCTGTAACAGGCGCAGAAGGTACACCATTTTCAACACCTTCAGAAATTTCAGATGAAACAGAAGCTGAAGAGGATGGATCAACAGACGAAACTTCAGAATTACCAGTTTCACTATCTTCTACATCAGTTTCACTATCTTCTACACCAGATTCACCATTTTCTACATCATCGGTGGAAGAAACAGAAAGAAGAGATCGCCCAGGAATAGAAACAGCATGAGAATTATCATTATACGCATAAACAAGAGGTGTATAATGTTCATCTTCTAAACGAAAATCCCAAACCTCCGTACTGCCCGGAAGCAATGTTTTATCAAAATATCCCATTTTTGGAGGGACTTCTGGACCATAAGCATGGAGGACATACTTATAAGGATCCCCCCCCAGCGTGACATAACCACCGGAAAGAACAAAAGAATCCTTTTTTGCTTTTCCATACACCTGAACTACTGGAATACTGTGATGTTTATGCGCATTTGATTCTATGTTTCCTGAATCGTCACTCACATGTATCGTAGTTTTTCCAGAAACATCACCATGAATCAATAATCTATCAGATATTTGAGAATTTGCTGCATTATTTAATCCCAAATTAACATTCAAGTAAACTTTTGAATCTCCAGCAGAACTATAAACTACACTCTTTCCATTTCCATTCCCTATACGAAGCGTTTGATAAACCTTCTGCGCATTATTACCATTTTGTGAATTGAACATAATAGAACTATCTGAAAGGTTTATAGATGAAACACATGAACCTGTAATATTACATGTAACCTGATGATTTCCTTTACTTTTTGTCAAATTCCACTTTGAATTGTTAGACAAATAAAGAGCAGATTTAGTATCCTTCTCAAGATGAATTTCCCCTGAAATTTCAGAATTATCAACAAAAATAGAAAGATTAGATTCAGCGTTCTGTTTAGTTCTCAACAATAGATCACCGGAAAGAACTGACTTCTCTTTTACAATGACAGCTCCCCACATACCATCACTATAAATAGCTGCAGAATCTGGAACTTTGAGAGTAGTTCCTTTCAAAAGAACCGTATATATTGTATCTTTCTTTTTAATATACCCGTTATTATCATCGCTTCCATCAAAATGTATACCATACGAGCTATTACCATTTATTGTAATATCTGAGGATTCAAAAACCGCTCTGCTCCGCCCTATCCTGTCCTTCAGGTCACTTGGCAACGAATTCGTCGAACCACTTCGCAACAAAGGTCGTATTCCACTAAAAATAGGTAGATGCTTTTTTTCAATTTCTTCTGCAACAGAAACAGGAACAACACTCTCATATTCGGCACTACCATCATTATTTATACTATCACGTATCCATAGAGCGACAGAAGCATCAGAATTGCTAGAATCACTAAATTTTCCTTTATGAAGAGAAACAAAACCTCCATTTAAATAAAAAAGAACACTATCTGCATTTTCAGATTTTTCTGCTTTTTTAATATTAATATCGACTTCCTCTAAGCTGACAAATCCCCCACTTTCTGATGCAACTCCTATCCCACCCTCTGGGAAAGTGAGCGAACCGGATTTCATTACAATTCCAGACTTACCAGCACTAAACAAACCCATTTTTTCTAGTTCTACATTATTCTGTTCGCTTAATTCTTTGTTTAAACTCACCTCAACATCTGTCTTATCCAAAGAAACAAATGATCCACCGTCAGACCTAACCCCCTCAACAAAAGCACTGATTCCCCCCTTCTTCATGGAAACTATCCCACCGTCTTCTGCTTCAATTCCATACAAAAAACCACGAATTTTTAACTCCTCCAGCTCAATATGCCCATTTAACTCTGCAAAAACAGCACTCGCAACCCCCATTGTGTTATATTGCAATTTCATGGGACCAATATTCTCCTCCTTCATGGATACATTTTTTGCTTTAACAGTCGTTCTTTTAAAAAATTTATTTTCCCCTTGAGTTTTTGTGGAAATTATATCTTCACCAACATCTCCTCCTTGACCGTTTATTTCTTTCCCCTCTACATGCAAAGCATTGTCACCAAACTTGTCAACGTTAATAATCCCCCACCCCATTTTGTGTTTTTCACCATCTTTACAAACAACAGGAGAAAATTCTATAGGATTTCCTCCATTATTACTTTTTTTTCGTTCAATTTTACATTCGTTACCATCCGCAGCTTCAGCACGACTATCTGTCACATAAAAATTTACGCCTTGAAAAAAGAAGAGAACGCTTGTTGTGAGTGCACACAAACGTGTACGATTTTTAAATACATTGATCATATGTCAAACTTTCTAAATATAACTTGCAAAGACACTAGAATTAAGTGAAAATAAGATAATCGCACGATTTGTAACATACATAAGTCAATTTTACAACATAGTGTTGCTTATTTAGATATCATATTGTGCATAAAAATGCCTAAGTTAAATTTTTAAGTGTAAAAACCAGTGTAAAACCACTTATAATTTCATAAAATAAAGGATAAAAAACGATGATAAAATATCTGAAATGGGCAACTTCTGTTCTAATTGTTGTAGTAAGCTTTGCAACATTTTCATGGGCAGATGCGGGTGTTAATGCAAATATAACCATTGATCATGTTTCGGGAACAACCTCTGTTCCAACCTCTCCCCAAAAGGTTGTTGTGTTTGATCTTGCATCGCTTGATAATATGAATCGTCTTGGTATTAAAGCAGTTTTTGGTATTCCTGAAGTAAAAAAACCAACCTATCTTCAGCAATTTAATGATGCAAAATATGAAAAAATTGGTACCATTTTTGAACCGGATTATGAAAAAATTGCTACCCTTCAACCTGATCTCATTATCATTTCTTCACGGACTCAATCCAAATATCAGGATTTATCCAAAATTGCTCCCACAATTGATCTTACTATAGGAAATGAAAATTCGCTTGAGGATATTAAACGGAATGTGTCTATCCTCGGGAAAATTTTTGGTAAAGAAAAGGAAGCTAAGCAAGAAATAGCAAAACTCGATGAGAAATTAGCAGAAGTTCGTGAAAACACTCAAGGAAAAGGGACAGGGCTTGTGCTTATGACATCTGGAGGAAAGATAAGTGCTTTAGGTCTAAAGTCACGTTTTGATATTATTCATTCCTCATTTGGAATTTCTCCTGCAACTGACAAATTAACCGTGCAAAAACATGGACAACTCATTTCCCCTGAATTTATTCTTGAAACAAATCCTGACTGGTTATTGGTAATTGATCGGGATGCAGCAATCGGACGAGAAGGTCAATCTGCAGCACAATTGCTCAACAATGAGCTTGTTCACCGCACAACAGCTGGAAAACAGAAACAAATTATCTATCTAGACTCTTGGAGCTGGTATCGTGTAAGTGGTGGTTTGACTGGACTTAACGAAGCAGCACAACAGATCAATGAAGCCTTTACAAAAAGCAAATAGAAGACTTAAAAGTACTTAATTGTCATAGTAAGTGAAATAATTATAGTAAATTTAAGAGCAGAAGTTACTTATAAAAGATTTCTGCTCTTTTTTGGAAATAATCTGACGTGAAAAGTTACTGGATAGCCATAATAGTTCTTACTCTACTGTCTATCCTGAGTATTTTTGTTGGTTATTCTGATGTAACACCTTCTGATCTCTTATCAGGCGATCCACATGCGTGGCTTATTTTCTGGCAAACACGACTTCCTCGCACGATTTCAGTATTTCTGGTAGGTGCAACGCTTGCACTCTCAGGTATGATTATGCAACTGCTTACACGCAATCGCTTTGTTGAGCCATCTACCACTGGAACTGTTGAATCTGCTTCTCTTGGCATACTTTTTGTTATGATTTTTTTCCCCCACATCCCTGTTTTAGGAAAAATGATTGTTTCTACAACTTTTGCCATGACGGGCGCACTACTTTTTATGTTTTTATCGCGCAAAATTCCTCTAAAATCTGCTCTTATCGTGCCACTTACAGGGATCATGCTAGGATACGTTATTGGCTCTTTAACCAACGCTATTGCGGATCATGAAATGTTGCTGCCCTCTCTTCAAGCTTATTTATTCGGCAGTTTTGCAATGATTCTCGAAGGAAAATATGAACTCCTATGGCTTTCTCTTCCGTTATGCATTCTTTCCTATTTTATCGCTGACCGCTTTACCGTAGCTGGTCTGGGGGAAGATTTAACCAACAATCTTGGACTTAATTATCGTACCGTTATGATCTTGGGTCTTTTTATTGTTGCATCAATCACCGCTGTTGTCATCTGTACAGTCGGTAAAATTCCTTTTGTTGGACTCATCATTCCAAATCTTGTTTCAAATTTCATGGGTGATAATATGCGCTATACTGCTCCTTGGGTAGCAATCAGTGGTGCAGGACTGGTTTTGATCTGTGATCTTTTAGGACGAATCATTCATCCTTCTCTTGAAATTCCCATCAGCACTTTGATGGGTGTTATTGGTAGTTTTGTTTTTATAATATTGCTTTTACGCTGGAGAAAGCGTCTTGGATAAAGAGAAAAAAGCAACGCTTATATTAACAACACTTATTGTAATGGCGTGCACTGTAATTGGTCTTTACATGACATGGAATATCAGCATCTATACATGGATATTCCGCCTCACAAAACTTGTTTCTCTTCTCCTTATTGCATACACTATCGCGGTTTCAACTGTTTTATTTCAAACAGTTGTCAATAATCGTCTTCTTACTCCTTCTATTATGGGGTTTGATCAGCTTTATATTTTAATCAAAACCCTTACAATGTATTTTTTCGGCTCTCTTTCTTTGCCCTTTTTAAAGGAAGAAGGACAATTAATTCTTGAAGCTCTGATTCTCGTTATCTTTTCAATAAGTCTTTTTCGTTGGCTCTTTTCAGGGAATCTAAAAGGGCTTCATTTAACTCTTTTGATTGGTGTTATTTTGGGAGGATTTTTTTTCAGCTTACGCATGTTTATGCAATTACAGTTGAACCCAGATCAAATGATGAATTTAACAGACATTATGTTTGCAAATTTTAATAAATTAAATACATCATTAATAAGTTTTGGCACGATTATTGTATTCGTTGTGAGTTTCATTTGTTGGCGTTTCCGCCACTTGCTTGATATTCTTGCTCTCGGGCGTGAAGCAGCACTCAATCTTGGAGTTGATTATCACAAAGCTATTACAACTATTCTTATTTTTATTTCTATTCTCGTATCCATTTCCACAGCGCTTGTCGGACCGGTAACCTTTTTTGGGTTGTTAGTTGCCAATCTTTCTTATGAACTTTCTCCTCAGACAAAACATCGTACTGTTGTGTCGATTGCAATATTATTGGCTATCATTTGTCTGGTTGGTGGACAATTTATTTTAGAACAAATTTTCCATATGGCAGGACGCTTAAGTTTTATCATTGAATTTTGTGGTGGTATTGTCTTCTTAACATTATTGATGAAGGGAAAACTAAAATGATTGAGATCAATCATCTTTCCAAAACTTATGGAGACAATTTGGTTATCGATAATTTATGCCTTCATCTACCCAAAGGAGGGATTATTTCTCTTATTGGGCCTAATGGCTCTGGAAAATCAACTCTTTTAATGCTGATAAGACGTCTTTTACCAAGCCATAAAGGATCAATTAACATTGATGGTTTTAATATTGATAAAATACCACACGATCTTTTGGCTCAAAAACTCTCACTTTTGCGTCAAGATAATCCTTTATCCATTCGTCTCACTGTGTACGATTTAGTCAGTTTTGGGCGCTATCCTTATTCCAAAGGAAGATATAATAAAGAAGATAAACAATTTATTGACAGTGCAATTCGTTATCTCGACTTACAAGACTTAAAGAACCACTTTTTAGATGAGCTTTCTGGTGGACAACGCCAACGTGCTTTTATCGCAATGATCATCTGCCAAAATACAGATTATCTTTTATTAGACGAGCCATTGAATAACCTTGACATGAAACATTCTGTGTCCATGATGAAACATTTACGTCGCACAGCTGACGAGCTTAAAAAAACCATTCTCATTGTTATGCATGATATTAATTTTGCCTCATCTTATTCAGATACGATCGTTGCACTTAAAAATGGTAAAGCAGCTTATTGTGGAACCCCAAAAGAAATTATGCAACCAGAAATTCTCAAAGAGATTTACGATATCGATATTCAAATTAAAATATTCAATGGCGTACCGATTGCTCTTTATTATCAATGAATTTTTCTTATAATTTATCATCTAAAGACTCTTCTTTTATACTTGTGTGCGTTACAAAATCTGCTAGAAAGGACAAAGTCTACATATTGGGGAATAGTTTAATGGTAGAACAGCGGACTCTGACTCCGTCAATCTTGGTTCGAATCCAGGTTCCCCAGCCAATATTGGTGTAATGCTGGTAAATTTTAGTACAATAGCATCTGCTTCCTATGCAATACCAGCCAATCTCAATACTATCTAACTGATCTCGAAACACTGCCAGACAATACTGAAATAATGCGAGTCAATCTCAGTGTAATAAGTGCAATAAAAATATCCTGCTTACAAAAAACGGTAGACAGATTGATCTGAACGGTATTTCCGCAATGACAGAAACTAACGACTTACAGCTCTTAGTTTTTTTCTGATACTATTTTAAGTGATCCCAAAGATCTAAGGCATCAAAATGATCTACAAAAAGATCATAGCAATAAGGTCATATAACCAATATAAATCCTTTCGTTAAAGGTGTGATATTGCAATTCACATTGGATCCTCTGCTGAAAATTCTGAAAAGCCTGATGATAATTGAAAACAATTATATTTCTCCAAAATAGACAAATAAAGTAAGACAATATCCATTAAATGCATTACACCCCCTGCCGCCATTATATGCCTTGCATCTACTGTTTTAAAAGATAAATTATGTCAGTAAAAACGTATTATCGTATATCATTTTTTACATTTTTCCGTATTTCTTTAAAAGCAATTCACGTACCTCATCTGCTATTTTTGTACCACGACTGGCGCAGCTCATCTTAATCAAGCGATGCAAACTTTCTGGCACATCAATTGTAAGACGCTTCATGCCTCCATCCATACTTCCTTTATGATTTTCAACCCATGCATCAGCCGTTAAGGGAATCGATTTATTGGTTGGCTTCGTACCAATCTTAATTTTTTTATTCATCATACGAACTCCTTGATTTCTGCTACAACAGCCTCAATTTCTGCTGCCGCAGGTCCCTGTTTATCAACTTCATAGACAGCCTTTCCCTGCGCCACAGTTTCCGCAAAAATCACACGCTGAGCAACGCTAGCGGAAAAAACAGGCACTGGATACACTCCCAGAGCTTCACCGACATCACGCCCTATCGCTGTATTGACTATTCTGCGATTAATCACAAAAGCAGATTTTAGATTGTCCTTATAGACACGCGCTTCATCAATAAGCTTTACAATTCCATCAGCAGCCCAAATATCATACGGACTGGGTTGTACAGGAATGAGGACCAAATCCGAAGCCATAAGAGCACTACGCGCAAGATCAGTCACACGTGGAGGACCATCAATAATGATATGATCATAATTATGAGCAATCTGTGTAATCTCTTTGTGAACCGTTGCACGCGGCAAACCGACAACTGGAAACAAAGGATCTCCTTCACGGGCGGCAGCCCAATCCAATGAGCTTCCTTGCGGATCAACATCAATAAGCAACACGCGTGCTCCAGCCCGTGCGAGACTAGCTGCGAGATTCACGCTCAACGTGGTTTTTCCTACTCCACCTTTTTGATTCAAAAGTCCAATGATCATACATTACGCCTTTCCGCTTTATCGTTTTTACGATTATACAGAAAATTACAAAGTAAACAAGCATCTGATACACGCAAAACAATCACCTCTCCCATTTCACGATAAAAATGATAGCGATATAGCCTTATTAAATATTTGAAGAACTCTCATCCTTCCCCACAAACGGACAAAAGAAAAAAAAGAGAAAAATCCACATTTTCTAAGGCGACGAATACTATCGACAAGTTATAAGATTAAATCCATAATTGTGCATCAAAACATCTTTACTGAAAAATATTTCAGTATACGATTCACCATAAAAACTTGGAATAATCTTTGAGAATTGAATAATCTCTTTTGTTTGTATACCTTTATCTACAAAATCATCCTTGATAAGAATCCCTCGCAAAAACCCGTGCATTTCCCCATAACAGATGATCCCATCATCTTGATAACAAGGACCATCACGCTACGATCTCCCCTCTTACCTTTGCTCTTATATGAAAATTTTATCAAGAGCTGTATTGGATATCGAGGTTATTCACATACTTTTCCCTCTTGCCACAGAGAAATAAATGATTTTTTTGATTAAGTTTACTAAGAGAATAAAGGAAAAGAATACGCTTTCATTCACTGCACTACCTATATGAGATTAAAATAGATTCAGAGAATAAACTATCAAAAGATACATAATGAAAATGCGGATATAAAATATCTTATATAATACATTCATTTTTTCCAATCGGATCTATTTTTCTCGACATAGAAAACATTTTTTTAAGATATCATCTGAAAAACTTTATCCTTATAATGCCCTTTTAACATACTAGAAAACCTCATGAAAATGATGATATTGGAGATAATGAAAAAGATGCACTTACAACAAATTGATCCTGATATTTTTATCAGCGCACAGATTAGCATTGAGCATATAAAAATATTAGCACAAGCGGGTTTTAAAACAATTGTCTGTAACCGACCTGATCAAGAAGATCCTCATCAACCTGATTTTTCCACCATTAAAACTGGTGCACAGGAATATGGTATAGAAGCATATTATATTCCTATCGCGCCACCGACCATAAAACAATCAGATATTGAAAGCATGAAAACAGTGCTAAAAACAGCATCTAGACCTCTTCTTGCCTATTGCCACCACGGAACACGCTCACAGCATCTTTATCGGTTAGCTTGCCTTTAAACTCTTGCCTTAACAGTTTCCAAAGCAAGCGATAAACCTTTGAACTAAACACCACTCATTTTAAAAAATTCTGTAATCAAATATTGAAACCATGCAAGCAATTTTAAAAACGGTATCTTATCCCCTTCCTACCTATCGCATATCATAAAATATGCTCACCACATTTTGACTGATCAACCATCTTTAAGCACTTATTTTAATAAATTATAAAGAAATAAGCAGTAAGTCTTCTGAAGAGTCATAAAATGATCAAATTTCATAAATTTATGAAGAAGATAATGCTTAAATCAGAACACCGGACATTAGAAGCCCTTTCTCAACAAAGAAAAACGCATATACTTTATAATATTTTAGAGTATATTTTTGTGATCGTCATCAGTTTAAGTGCTATTTGTGCCACTCTTATATCCTTTTCAGATCAACTGAAGACATATTTTTAAAAGTAAGTAGCCTGTCTAGCTGTGATAAAGGCTGTACTGTCGCCAAAATTTCTTTTGCTGCTTTTTCATCACATCGCATTTGAGCGATCAATGGCTCAAGACCATCGAATTTTTCTTGCCCTCGCAAAAACTGAAAAAAAGAAACCGTGCAACTTTCTCCGTAAAGATCATCGTTAAAATTGAACAAATAAGTTTCTAAAAGCGGAGCACCATCTTTAACAACTGTCGGACGACACCCAAAACTTGCAACCCCATCATGTAAAACACCGTTAGCACGACGTAATCGTACCGCATATACACCATGCGCCAAACTGACCTGAGGAGGTAAAATCTGGTTAGCAGTAGGAAACCCTAAAAGACGTCCGAGTTTTTCACCCTCGACAACATTTGAGCGCACCCGATAATGATAACCTAACAAATGAGCTGCAATTTCCACCTGACCTTGTGAAAGAAGTTTACGAATAGAACTAGAAGAAATGATCGGTTCCTGTAGATCCTTTGTGCTCCCCACACAAGGAACTTGCACAACTTCAAATCCATATTCTTCTCCTTTTTTATAAAGAAGATATGGATTTCCACTTTTTTGATGACCAAATCGAAAATTTTCACCCGTTACCACAATTGAGACATCGAAAGTTTGTTTTAAAATTACATTGATAAATTCATCCGCCGAAAGAGCGGCAAAATTTGCATCAAAGGGCTGCTCGATCACACCATGAAACCCAAGAATTTTAAAAATTTCAGCTTTTTCAACAGCCTCGGTCAAGCGATCGACAGGAACTGATCGTTGAAAAAAACTTCTTGGATGTGGTTCAAAGGTTAAAACAACGGCTGGCTTGTTTCTTATGCGCGCTAAATCAAGAGCTTTTTGAAGAACAACTTGATGTCCACAATGAACACCATCAAAATTTCCAAGTGCCAACACTGCTCCCCGTAAGGAAACAGGAAGCATATGATACCCCCGAAGACGCAAAAAATCAGCCATTACTGAAGTGCCCACATAACTGCCTGTGGCTTATAGCCATGACGTTTAATAAAAGAATGCAATGCTTGCTTATCCACAACACCGTTTTGCATATAGTTATAGCGATGAATCCCCCCCATGATATAAAGTACATCAAGACCAAAATGAACAGCCCCTTTAACATCGGTCAAAAGACCGTCACCAATCGCCAAAACTTGGCTATTTTCCACGGTGCCACGAATTTTTTTAAGTGTTTCAAAAGCACACTCATAAATAGGTGCATGGGGTTTACCAGCAATACGCACCTCCCCCCCTAATTGTTGGTAAAGGCGCGCTAGTGCACCAGCGCACCAAAATTCCTGATTTCCATGATGTACAATCACATCAGGATTGGCACAAATAAAAGGCAAATTCCGTGCACGTAGACGGCGAAACATGTCTTCATAAGCAGATGGCTTTTCATCAAGCTCTTCAAGAAAACCACTACAAACCACTACAGATGCTTCACATTCCTCAACAAGTTCACAATCTAATCCTTCAAACAGATTCAAATCACGTTGCTGACCAATGAAAAAAACTTTACGCGGAGCAACACGAATAAGGTCGCGCGTCACATCCCCCGAAGTAATAAGAGCATCATAATAATCGCTATGAACATTCATATTTTGTAACTGGATAATAACATCTTCTCGTGGTCGAGGTGAATTGGTTAAGAGAATAACACTTTTCCCCATCTGCCGAATTTTGTACAACACTTGCAATGCCGGTTCAAAAGCATGTACGCCGTTATGCACAACACCCCAAACATCGCAAAAAATAGCATCATAACGCGCTATAATAGTATCAATATGGGTAAGCTCATTCATGTCGCACCTAGTTTGTATCTTTACCATTTATCAAACTGCCTTTTACTTTAAAACTACTTATCGGAAGATAATTCTTCTGTCATCTGCTTTCTCAACACTTATTTTTTGCTCTCTTCATCGCTTAACAACGTATAGAGAAATTTGAGAAATGGTAAAATAAAAGAAGTGATTGTAAACGGTAAAAATTCTGAAATGCGTTATATGAGGAACTGATAATTCCACAATAACAAAAACTGCAATTCCCACAATTTATATAACCTTATATAATTATATAACCTTATATAACCAACGCAAGACATGTAAAATTGCATGCGAGCAAACTTCCATAAAATAATATACTTCCATTTATATTTAAGAAAATGAGAAATCA
Source organism: Bartonella japonica (assembly GCF_040545385.1). NCBI lineage: Bacteria > Pseudomonadati > Pseudomonadota > Alphaproteobacteria > Hyphomicrobiales > Bartonellaceae > Bartonella > Bartonella japonica. The sequence continues at coordinate 22,931 of NZ_JBEPLT010000012.1, read as the reverse complement.
AATATAGTCTTACTGGAGATTAAAAAACTGTCAAAATGCAAGCCTAACTCAAAATGCAAGCCTAACATAGGGTAAAATTAAGAGGAATATTTGCAGTAAACAAGTAGCCTCTATATTCTTTTAAGTTATACAAACTATTTAATAAGTTATACAACTGTTTCACAGCATTATTTGCACAAATAACGAACAAAGTTATTACAAATTTCATATGGATTTTATCTACTCTATCTACTCTAGTAATTTTAATTTACAACTATAATTGTTTAGAAGATTTTGAAATATAATATATTTCATATAGTTATCGCGTAATAAAAACATATATTTTTTTATACCCCCCATATATAGAGAAGATGCGAATATTTATCCGCTGCCATTAATATATATATCATTAAAATATAATTATGAAGAATGATAATGAAAACAATTCAAACGTGAACAACAGTTAAAGTCCATCATAGCTTAATATTCCATGTCAACAAATATAGCAGTTCAATAAAATAACATGCATTTATAGCAGTTATGAGCGAATATATGATTTGAAACCAGTGTTATTATCAATTTAAATGCTCTATTTATTGGCACAATGACAAAGTCAATTTGACTCTTTGCGTAATGTAATTAAGCAAGATAATGTACTTTCTAAATCAACAATTACAAATGGATCTCGACCAACCACAGCTTCTCTTGATCTAAAAGAGTTTTTAAGATCCACCAAATCATAGGAAGATTCTCTCATTTCAAATCTTCTTTATGATAAAATAATCAACCCCTTTTCCTTACACGCCACAAATCACGGCTATGTGAAGATAAAAATTGCTTAAGATAAGAACTAAAAGCGCATTTTATAAATCACCTCGATGCAAAAGCTATCGGCAATATTGGAAATGAGGAAATATATGAGAAGGTAGCCATTATACTGTAAGCGGCAAGCAAAACGATAGCATCAGCCTATGAAAAAAGCATAAATGTAAAGATAGTGTCATAATAAATTTTGCTTTATACCTTTCACAGTATCGTTGTTGTTGCGAAAAAGTATTTTTGAACGATAGAAAGGTTTCTTTAAAAAGCTGCGTGAATAAGCAACTAAATACATGCCAATAAAAAACGTTATGGCGTTTTTTATTTCGTAGAAGGTATTCCTATTAAAGAATACGATAAACAAACGCATGAGCGAATGCGTAATCTTTATATTTAAGAGACATGCTTTTGTATGCTTTTAAAATGGGTTACATAGACAGTCAATAAATGAAACAAACCGAAGAGATAGATTGGCTATGTCAGAGTGAAAATCTTCGTCCTTTAGGAAGAGGAAAAAAGCAATCCCCAAAATACAGATTAACATAAAAATGGTTGAGAATAACATCTCACCTCAATGTGCAACGTACAAGCCGACTCACAATTCTTCTTTGAGGTTATAACGACCTAGAACATCCACTTGAGTATATCCATGAAAGTGTTAAAAATACACTTCCTGCATTCCCATTACGAGAGCAAGGACGACAAAGGCATAAATGCCTACAATGAATATTGAATAAAGCATAGCAGCTTTTATGATATCAGTCATTAGAACTTCCTTCTATTCTTTGTAAGATCAATTTTGCAGATAACATGATGTTACAGTCTGTAATATATGCTGATATAATATGCTAAGCAAACTGATTTTTTCTCATAAAAACTTTAGACACCTTAACGCGAATGATGAAAGAATAGAACTTTATTGTATTTGCTTTGTTTTTTTATGTATCAGATGTTGGGTGTAAAAAACTCTTTGTTATACAAATGTTCTGATTGATTTTATAGCGTCACAAAATCAACCAAAGCTGTTCTATAAAAACACAAAACCTAACCATTAAAGAAAAAGCATAAAGGATAACTTCATCTTGAAGATTGGAACGAGAGGTTGCAAACAGCAGAAACTTTATTTTGCAGGAGCAATTATTACTCCTAGAGCTTTTCTTTTATCTATAAAGTACGCATAACTATAAAGTGCCCATAAACATAAAGAAGAATTATAAACAGTAAATTATGCATTATTGAATGAAGTCATCAGCGAAAAGACTCTTTTATAAATACAATAGTAGCAATATCGTGAGGAACAGATTTAAAAGTTTATAATTATAAAGATTATAATTGCCTGTTGTTTTAGGAACTCTTGAAAGAGTGTAAAAAATCCTATATAGTCGCCAATTGCAAAGAAAAGCTAATGATAATTGAAAAAAGGAGTTTTATGGCTGTATAGCTATTTAAAGATATCTTTTTTGATATTGCCGTGTGTTGATTTGTTCAAAGAAATGTTTGTTTGAACTTTATGCCGTATGTATGCGGAATAAAGAAAATATAAAAAGCAAGTATTAAGAGAAACAAATCTTTCTGAACCAGTGTTGGATGGTCTTCTAGAGATACAAGGACACCTATCATTGGATACGTAGAAGTAGCAAGGCTATAGAGAGCGAAATGTTGGATCTTTAAAGCGTTTAAGCCTTTATGTGTCGCAAATTTTATTTATGTGTCACAAATTTTATTGGCATAGAATTGATATTAACACATCTATCATTTTCTGCCAAGGAAAGGCAAAACAGATTTGGATTTCTCTAATACCCACCTCGTGTGAGTAAAAGGTTGGTGTGGAAGTGTATAGCATTTTATTGAATTGATGTCACGTCAGTATCCAATATATCGCATCGCTAGTAGTTATAGAGCAAATACCCGTGGTGGTTTTAGAGTAAAAGAGCAAAATAAATATTTCATATGACGCGTTAAAAATCGAAGGGATATACGCTTTTTAAAATTATTGTGCTGTTATTATAACAGTGTTCGCACAATAAATTCAATTGAGTATATCAGCGTTGAAAAAAGCTGTTTGATCTCCCTTATTTGAAAGCAAGATTAAACAATACTGTTGAAGGGGAAATAGAAATGTCTGTAGTGCAATACGGCGATGATAGTTTTGCATCAAAAGCAAAAGCTCTCGATAACAATCTTATTGATCGTAATTGGGCAATGACAAAATTTGTAGCTGCTGTTAAAAGCTTGGCACAAGTAGTCGATTACGAAAGTAATATGTTAGAGAACAGTGGCATTCCAGATTATGAAGAAATAAATTCATGTAAAATACGTGGCTTACGTGATCTTAATAAATCTATGAACGATGTAAAACGCTACATGAATGAAGATATTGAGAATGAAATTGAAAGCTTGTTATCAGATTTACAGGAAAAATTACATCATAATAGTGAATTGCTTCAAACACATTTAAATGCAATAAATGATCTTTCACAAGCTATACAAATAACTGCTCGTGCAAAAGAAACAGATGGGAACCGGTGATTTAATTTCAGTCAATACTAGGCATTCTAACTAATTAAATCATTTATGTCGCGTATGGATTTGTCGAGCAATTATGCATATTCTAGCGTATTTTATCAGTAAGCATCATGATTTACAATTTTGAAGCTTACCGAGAAAATTTGATTATAAAGAGAGAATTGTTTCGAATATAAAAAAGATATGTATATTCCCATTTTTATTAATGAAAAGGAAATTTCCCCCTACACTAAAAAGAGTTATCTCTTCTAGAAAAGTACTCCTTTTAAGACATTTTGGATAATAGCATCTTTATATATGGCTCCCTTCTCTAAATTCCTTATGAAAATATGCGTTTTCTTCTATCATGTTATTAAACGCTATCGTCTTAATTTCTTTGCTATTGTTTAGATTTTTCAATGAATCTTATTTGTTCTCAATGTTTATATCTTCAATGTTTATATCTAAAGCATTTATATTTATAAGGCGCCATCATCTCTTTACGCTTGTTCTTAATATACGCTTGTGCTTATATAAGGCTTATATAAGCCTGTGCTTAATTTTATTTTCCATCTCCCAGTATTTTGCTATCTCCCAATTATATTTTCTCACTTCCAATATTGCGATAGCTTTTACACTGAGACAGTCCATAAAAAGACATTTTCATCCTTATCTCACGCGATTTTTATCCATAGATTCATCTCTCATTTAATGACGTGCATAGATAATTGACGTGCACAAAGAATAATTTTAATAGACCCATCATAACAAAGAATTTGAAATAGAATAATTTTACGATATTTAAGAGATCTTACTCAACATGCAAAAGGATGAGTTATCCTTATAAATCAATATACTGATAATTTATTGTATAACTCTCAGAGCCAATAGATTTTATTATAAAGATCGAACGATTTCACTGCACCTTTTTTATATTATAAAAACACAAAGTGTTTTTTTATTTTTAAATAGATAACGTCCTTTTATATTATTCTACACAAAAATTATATTATTCTACACAAAAAAATCTGCTGAAATTTTTGTCGTATTTCATAATAATATCTTCTACCTGTAAGCTGTAAAGTTTTTAAAACAACAAGATTTATCATTTTTTTTCAAAATATCCTGCTTCATAGTGTTTTTTTTAACACAGATTTACTGAGCTCACTTTTCTGCAATTGCAGTTCACTTGATGTTTCACTGATTTACATCATTTAAAATGCTTTTCTGATACCAATTTTCCAACCACAGAAATCACCATAACTATAATCTGTTTTGTTCTTTACAATAAAAACATAATGATATAAAAACATCGCGATACTTGTGCCATAAGGCGTATGGAATAAGCATCAAAGGCATACCAATACTAAAGGCATATCTATGTATAAAAAATCTATTTATAAGAAACACTTTTTATTATGTACAATTACTGGGGCTTTGATTTTTTCTCATTTCAGTTCAGCTTATGCAGCTGCACCCCTTCGTGAAGTTTCTAAGATTGAAGCCAAAGAAGGGAAAAAGACTTTTTTGGGTAATGTTATTTCTCGCGATAGAATTAGCAATGTAGATGCTGTTGGAAAAGATTCTGTAGCTACAGTTACAAAAGCAGAAATGATTTCAGAAATGATTTCGCTTAGTGCAACAAAAGGTGGACGCATTAACGCTAAAGAAATTAATGCTAAAACAATGATAACAGGCTTACAAATCGCAGATGGCTTGATCAATCTTGAAGATTCAGTTGTAGATGTTAAAGGAAACCATACCAGTTATGGTATCTCCTTTGGTTTTCTCTCGAAAGATCAAACCATAACCTTTAATGAAGCAATTCTTACCAATACAAAACTTCTTGTAAAAGATGGTATTGGTATTGTAGGACCTCTTTCAAGTGGTAAGGTAAAGCTTAAAAATTCAGAAATTCGTTCTGATGTGTTGTTGCAGAATAAAAGCATGCCAGGAACTGATCCTGTCACTTTTACATTAACTGCTGATCGTTCATTTTTGGAGGGAAGAGCAAGAACCTTACAAAGCAATACAACGGTTTTTAATTTAAATAATGACAGTAAATGGCTCTTAAAGATTAGCAAAAATGAAGTCGATAATGATGATATTTTAGCTATATTTAACTATAAACTCCTTGACATTAAGAAACGCGCGCATTCTACTGTTTCAGTATTGAATCTTGATAGTAGCTCTATCATCTTTGATACACCGATAGGAGAACAATACCAAACTCTCACTGTAGGACGCGGAGAGGTAATAGATACTCCCAAGCTAGGTGAAGGTCTAGGTTTTGGTAGAGCGCTTAGCGAAATACCAAGTAAAGCGCCTCATGATGCATCAAATGAAGCACCGAGTGGAGCACCTCATGAAGCGCCCAGTACTAAAGCTGTTTACAATGCAACAGGGTCAGCAAAGATTTATTTCAATGCTAAATGGAGTGATGGTGCACCAAAAGAACAACAAAAAGCAGACCATCTTCTTGTTTACGGTGATGTATCAGGAACTACAGCAATTCATTTCAACAGCCTTCTCAAGAATGAGGAATCAAACGCTGAAGATGAAGATAATGTTCCCTTGAATATGCGTGGGCTTTCACTCGTTCAAGTTTCTGGAAAAGCAAATGAAAAATCTTTCAAACTTGCAAATGGTTACACCACAATGGGTGGGTTACCTTATAAATATACTCTGAATGTTTATGGACCAACCTCAAGCCGTGGGAAAGCCCATAGTGGACAAAATCTCTTAGGAGAGAATAAAGATTTTTGGGATTTCCGTCTGCAGAGTGCCACACTTGATCGTGAAGGAAAGATCAAAGCTCTTGTACCACAAGTAGCAAGCTATTTAGTAATGCCAAATGCTTTATTTTCCGCTGGTCTTGCTGATGTAAACAATCAAAATACACTGTTAGACAATGCGCAAACAACAGAAAGAACAAAGAGAGGGATCGTCTTTTCTTCCTATGGCAATGGTATAACACTATCTTCTAATCGTAGTCCTTTGCAATATGGCTATGGTGCTGATGTTCGTTATGCTGCGTTGCAAGCAGGTCTTGCATTAACAGCTCTAGAAAATCAAGATACGACTACAAGCCTTGGTTTCTTGGGCACATACGGAAAATTGGCTTTCACTCCAAAGGGCATAGAAGGCTCTGAAAAAAGTACATTGGATAAATGGTCAGTTTCTGCATATGGTAGCATCCATCATAATAAAGGCATGTATCTCAATACATTCCTCTCTTATGGAGCTTTCAAGGGGCACATCACCACAGCCCTTATTGGAAATACTGTCGAGTTGGATAACACGAACACATTCAGTGCATCGGCTACTGTTGGGCAAAAATTAGCAACCGGTACGAAAGGATTGACCTTTGAGCCACAAGCACAGCTTGTTTATCAGCGTCTTGCTTTTGGAACTTTCTCAGATGTCGATAGCTTTGATGTCAATATAGGTGATCTTTATCAATGGCTCGTGCGTTTTGGTGGGCGTTTAACACAAACTATGCTTCCTGCTGAAGATGGTTGCGCTGTTTCTGTCTACGCGAAACTAAATTTTATGAAAACTTTTGATAATGATAGCGTGATAAAGATTGGTGATATATTCCATCTTGATTCTATGGGATCTGCAATTGAAGGTGGTCTTGGCGTTAATGCGCATCTTTCTAAGAATGTCATCCTTCATGCCGATGTGAATTATCAACATAAATTGCAAAAAGCAGGCATATCTGGAATTAATTTTTCCGGTGGAGTAAGCTACCGCTTTTAAAAGTCTTTGATTGCTATTTTTGAAATATAAACAGCGCCGAAATATAAACGGTGCTGTTTGTGTTTTGTGCATAACAAAAAGCATCATATACTGAAAGTTCAAAGCGCAATGTGTCAGAGAATTATTCAGTTTTTAGCAAAAAATATCTCAAAAATATCTTTATGTATAAAAACTCTGACGATGATATATAGCCGTTTGTATTTTTCTTATTTGAACGCAATCCTATACAAGCGGTGCTTCTTACCTAGATGATTGAACCTATGATGCACACAAAAACTTTTATTTCCCTTTTCTTTCTTGAGTCATTTGATTAAAAATAAAACAACCATAGCAAGAAACCTCGAAAAAAATTTTTTTAGTATATTTAAATTCAATATATTTGATGGAAATATTTAAAATAATTGAGATGAAATGAAGAATAGTCTCAACAGATCTTTGGAAAATTCTGATCAATATAAACCAATAAATCATTTTGCTACCTTCATGAGAAACCTCATCATAAGTAGAAAATATATTGATTGTAAGGATAATTCATTGTTTTACATGTTAAGTAAAGATTCCAAAATATTGTAAAATTCCCTCATTTTAAATGCTCTTCATGATGTATCAATCAAATTCATTCCTTTACACATCATAAATAAGAAATAAACATGATGGATAAAATTGCTTAAGATAAGGACTAAAAATGCCTCTTATAAATCGTCTCAATACAAAATCTGTACAAAAGCTATCGCAAGATAAGAAGCTAAAAAATAAAATGATCGTGCCAAATTGAACACATAAGCAAGCAAAGAATACAAACAGTGCAATAACATACACCGTCTCTGTCAAACAGAACGCCACCCCATTGCACATTCACAGTCTTATTTTAAAGAAACATTTCTCAAGGCTCCCAAACCTATTTCACGACGGCGCCCGCGAAGGGTATATCGATAAATCCATTGAACACCTCCATCTTTACGCTTATGAAGAAGCAATCTCCAGCACCATCATTATATTTGCTAACCTCTCAATATTTGCCAACCTCCAATATTTTGCAACAGCCCTTGCATTAAGACGGTTCATAAGAACCATTTTTAGTTCTTTCTTGTAGAATTTTATCCAAACACTCATCCCGCCCATGACGTGCAAACGAATGGTTTTGGTTGATTCAATATAAACAGGTCTGAAATGAGAAAATCTTACGTTATTCAGGACTCTCATTCAACATACAAAAAAGTGAATTATCATTATAAATCAAATCGTTGTTAATAAAAGAAAACAATCATTCATAACATGTAAGAAATAAAGGGTTTTAATTTATCATCTCCTATGAGTACTGCATAAATGGCATAAAAGCGGACTCTCTTGTTACCTCATCAAAATACAAAACCAATACTTCTACTTGAAAAGCAAAAAGCTTCTTCATTAAAAAAATGAATAACCAAATTGCGCAATTGATAATAATGAAGCACGCACACATTTCTCATCCTTATTTATAGTTCCTTATCTTTATTTAGCATTGTGAATATACTTAGCATTGCGAATATATTTGCGTCTGTTATAAATTTTGAAAGTCATATGAGAAAAACAATGACATAAATTCCTATGGTTTATTTCAATTTTATTTGTCAATTTCTTCTCTAAAAACATTTAAGCAAATATTTTAGTAAAAACTGATTAAAAACCAGCAAAGGGATTATAAGATCCATTATCCTGCCGCCATTTCAAAGGTTCAGTGAAATGGCTTGACCAAAGACCAACTTTGTTATTACGCGCTGTATTTTCAGCACTACGATACTGTTCTGGAACAGGATTTTTTCCTTCTTTTGAGATCACCAACATACCCTCTGCAAGACCTATTTCAGCAAGATCAATCCCATCAACAAAACATTGCGCATAAAAAATACCATTGTGTATAAAAGACAGCTTGCAAGATAAATTCCGACCAAGTGTTTTGGTGACAAGCCAAGCCGTTGTAACCGCACCACAAGGCCATTCTTGATCATTTAATTTTGCTTTTTGACGCGGTGCACAAGTATCCACGCCATAGAGATGAACACTGCGCGTCATATACCTACGCCAAGATTGCGCAACAGGTGTAAACAATTTAAATGTAACACCACTGGTAACAGATGCCCTGCCATGAAAAACAACAGTATTGTTTAATGAAATATTTTTCTGCACATGAAAAGCAGGTTCGTTTTTTGCTAACTGTCTTTTGACAATAGGTTCTGGTGAGGATTTTGGTGTTTTTTTTTCTTCCAAATGCATATTAACAATATCTTGAACATCTCGCATCGTAAATGTTTTGAGAATACTTAAATCTATTTTATCTTTATATTGGCTTATCCCCCACAAGAGAGAACCTATAATGTAAAGAACAATAATGAATTTAAAGCGAATTCGCTTTATAAATTCCCTTAAAATATTCATTTTCTTTTTGTCCTTTCATATTTTTGTCAACAATCTACCCGATCTTAAAGAGACAATTCTCCACAGGATGTGTTGAGTATTAACGACATTCTATAAAGAAGAGCATCGTTTCTTAAGGTAATAGAATTACCACCTTTAAAGAGATCCATACAACTTAAAATTGCCATTTTCATACAATACAATTGTAACATGAAAATCTTCTATCTCTCGAGAAGAGGATTCTGAGAGTGAGCAAGAACCACTATCAAAATTTTTATAAAACATAACCGTGGGATGGTTTGGGCTGTAATGAATGTAAGAGTCCTTTAGCAGCCTTTAAAGACAAGAAAATGTCAACGTAACTTAAAGAGAGGTCAAATGACAAACAATATATCCAGGAACATCATTTTTATCGTTATTATGTTGCTGTTAACAGCAGTTGTTGTGTTCAATCCTTCTTATGCTGCTTCTGCTGCCACAGGTGGGGCAAGTGGATTAGGAAATATTGATACCGTTTTGCAGAATATCGTGTCGATGATGACAGGATCAACAGCAAGGCTCATCGCAATTATATGTGTTTGTGCCGTAGGTATTGGCTGGATGTACGGCTTTATTGATTTACGCAAAGCAGCTTACTGCATTATCGGCATTGGTATTGTTTTTGGTGCGCCTGCTCTTGTTGGTAAATTGGTGGGCACGACATAGAAAATGAATAGGGACAAGACAGATGAATGAGGATACTCTTTTTCTTGCATGCACAAGGCCCGCTATGTTTGCTGGTGTCACAATGGAAGCAATGGCGCTTAATGTCATGGCAACGTCCGTTCTCTTCATTTTGACGAGTGGTTTTACAATGATTGGTATTGGTATTGGTATGCACTTTGTTTTGCGTGAAGTGACAAAACATGACCATAACCAATTTCGCGTATTGTTTGCTTGGCTCAATACCCGAGGAAAACAAAAAAATATCCAAAGATGGGGGGGAGGATCCACCTCTCCACTACGACTTGTTCGTACTTATAAGGAATTGCTCTAGTGAAAAAGAATACGTCAGTGATGAAACAGGAATCTTTGCCTGAAGATTATATTCCCTACATACGTCATATCAATGAGCATGTCATTGCTTTAAGTTCGCGCTGCTTAATGACAGTGATCGCCGTTGAGGGGGTAAATTTTGACACTGCCGATATTGATCAATTAAATTCCTTACACAATCAATTAAATACTCTATTGAAAAATATTGCGGATGAGCGTGTTGCTTTATATTCTCATATCATCCGCCGGCGCGAAACAATCTATCCAGAGAGCGAGTTTTCCTCATCTTTTGCAGCGAAATTAGATGAAGAATACAAAAAGAAAATGGTTTCGCAAGAACTCTATAGAAATGATCTTTTTGTTTCACTACTTTGGAATCCAGCGGCAGATAAGACTGAACAGCTTTCTGCATTTTTTCAACGTTTAACGAAAGCCAAAAAAACACAATCGGAACCAGATAGCGAAGCCATTCGTAAGATTGAAGAGTTAAGCGAAGACTTTATACAAGGGCTAGAAAGCTATGACGCCCGCCTCCTATCAATTTATGAACATGAAGGCATGTTGTTTTCCGAACAAAGTGAATTTCTTCATCAACTGGTGGGAGGAAGGCGTGAACGCATTCCTCTTACATTTGGCACCATTGCCTCTACGATTTATTCAGATCGCATTATTTTTGGCAAAGAAACGATTGAAATTCGTCATGAAAGCAATGAACGTTTTGTTGGTATGTTTGGATGGAAAGAATATCCTTCTAAAACCCGCCCAGGTATGACCGATGGTTTGCTGACAGCACCGTTTGAATTTATCTTAACACAGTCCTTTGTTTTTAAGAGCAAAGCGGCTGCAAGTATCATTATGGGACGCAAGCAAAACCAAATGATTAATGCGGCGGATCGTGCCAGTTCACAAATTGATGCGCTTGATGAAGCACTTGATGATTTAGAGTCAAATCGTTTTGTTTTGGGTGAACATCATATTTCTTTAGCTGTTTTTGCTATTCGCCCTAGAGAATTGTCTGAAAATCTCTCAAAAGCACGTGCGCATTTAACCAATGGCGGGGCGGTTATTGCCAGAGAAGATTTAGGATTGGAAGCTGCATGGTGGGCACAATTACCTGGAAACTTTAGCTATCGTGCGCGTTCTGGAGCTATTACCAGCAGGAATTTTGCAGCTTTATCACCCTTCCACTCTTTTCCCATTGGTAAACTGAAAGGCAATATTTGGGGACCTGCGGTAGCATTGCTGAAAACGCAAGCAGGTTCTCCTTATTATTTCAATTTTCATTATGGTGACCTTGGCAATACTTTTATTTGTGGTCCATCGGGTTCTGGTAAAACAGTTATCGTTAATTTTCTTCTTGCTCAATCACAAAAATACAATCCCACAATGGTCTTTTTTGATAAAGATCAAGGCGCAGAAATTTTTGTGCGCGCTGGAGGCGGAAAATATAAGCCTTTGAAAAATGGTCAACCCACTGGCATTGCACCGTTAAAGGGCATGGAATACACGGAAAAAAATAAGATTTTCCTTCGTAATTGGGTCTTAAAACTTGTCACAACTGAAGGGCAAGTCGTAACAGAACAAGAACGACAAGATATTGAGAGAGCTATAGATTCTCTGGAAAGTTTACCCCTTGCGCAACGCTCTCTTGGTGCCCTTCAACTATTTTTTGATAACACATCAAAAGAAGGAATTGCTATAAGATTACAGCCTTGGATCAAAGGCAATGCTTTAGGCTGGGTGTTTGATAATGACCAAGATGATCTTAACCTAGATGCACAATTCATTGGTTACGACATGACCGATTTCTTAGACAATGAAGAAATACGGCGCCCCTTAATGATGTATTTATTTAACCGCATTCTCGATCTTATTGATGGACGACGCATTATTATTATCATCGATGAGTTTTGGAAAGCGCTCGAAGATGACTCTTTCAAAGCTTTTGCGCAAGATCGGCTTAAGACAATCCGTAAACAAAATGGCATGATGCTCTTTGCCACACAGAGTCCTAAAGATGCATTAAAATCAACAATTGCACACACAATTATTGAGCAGTGTCCTACACAAATTTTTTTTCCAAATCAAAAAGCAAATTACAACGATTATGTCGAAGATTTCAAACTGACTGAACGTGAGTTTGAACTGATACAGTCGGAATTGAGCAGAGAATCTCGTCGTTTTCTCATTAAACAGGGGCAAAATTCTGTCGTTGCTGAGCTTAATTTGCGCGGAATGAACGATGAGATTGCCGTCTTAAGCGGCACAACCAAAAATATCGAACTCGTCAATCAAATTATCAGCGAATATGGAGCAAACCCTGACCAGTGGCTGCCCATTTTCCATCAAAGGAGAGAAAAACAATGAGAAAATATGGCTTAATCACACTCTTATCTCTATCTTGCATCTCTCATGCACTCGCACAAGAAGGCACCCCCAGTGTAGATGAATATTATAAACAAGTATTAGAAGGCAAGAAAGCATCAGAGACTCAAAAAGTAGAAGAATTAGAATCTATCCATGCATCAATCGCTGAAACTCAAACAAAAATTAAGGAGATAGAAAGTAACCTTCAAACAGCTAAACCTGAAGAATTGCCAGCGCTTCAAATAAAGTTATCCCTTCTTCAAGCAAGTCTTCAAATGGATTCTTTAAAACTTCAATCTGCAATGGTTAAAGCAAACAACACAAAAACAACAGAAGAACTCCATGAAGAAGAAGCCCGACAAGAGCATAAAAAACTTGAAGAAGAATTAAAAGCAAAGCTTGAGAGTTCCAATGTCAGACTTTAGTTTTGCTCCCTTTGAAAGCATTGCTGGATATATTTTACAACCACTCGATGATGTGATGAACACAACAGTGAGTGGTTTGTCTTCGGCTATTTCAGCTCCGCTTAATCTTGCGGCAATTATTTTCATCTTTCTGTATAGCTATAATGTGATGACGGGACGCGTTGCCCTTTCCATGAATAGTCTTCTCAATAACGTTGTTAAAATTGTTGTTGTGACAACAATGGCAACGAATGCGGATACATTTAATATCTATGTCAAAAATATTTTCTTCAATGATCTTGTAAATGCTATTGGAAATGCACTTAACGGCAATCCTTCTGGCTCTAATGTTTTTGATTATATTTTATTACAAGCCAGCACACGCTATCAAGAGGTCTTAGCAAAAGCTTGGTTCCTTGAAAAAATCATGGTTGGCCTTCTTGGCTCATTAATGATTATGGCTGTTATTGTTTTTTGTATTGGCGGCTTCATTGTTCAAATGTTTGCTCAGATTGCCCTTGTAATGATTATAGGTCTAGGTCCCCTCTTTATTAGTCTTTATTTGTTCAATGCAACCAGAAAATATACAGATGCATGGATTTCAACTTTGGTTAATTTTACCATTTTGCAAGTCCTCGTGATCATGCTTGGCACGATTATGTGCAAAATTATCCTGTTTGTTCTCAGAGGTAGCTATGATTCAATCTATTACCTTTTCCCTCCTGTTGTTGTCATTTCTGTAGTAGGAGCCATTCTTTTCCGAACACTTCCTGGCATTGCTTCTGCCCTTGCCTCTGGTGGACCATACTTTGGAGCGGGTATTTCTTCTGGAGCACAAATTTTCACAATGATTTCTGGTGGTGCTAAAGCTGGTGGAGGTGCGGCAAAAAATGCGGTTTCAAGACTTTCTGGTACAGCAGGTGCTGCAGCGAAAGCTGCTAAAGCAGTAACAAGTGGAGGTCGTGGTCGTGGACGGTTTTAATATGAGACACTTCTTAAAAGAAACCATAATCTTTGTTTTTGCACGGCGTGCGCGAGTGAGCGCACGCACCATGCGGATCTTGTGCAAAACACTTGATAGCTTCGGTTTTATGAAACCAATCAGAATCTCCCATTGCACGCTTTTGTGAAATTATTCAAAGCAAGAGCTATCATGCATTGTATTCCAAAATATTTGTGAGTTCAAAAAATGAAACGAAAAATAACTTTTTTTGTGATCCTTACCATCGCCCTATCTGGGGTCTTGGCAAGCTGTGCTTCTCTTCAAGGTCCCAAAAAACCACCACGATGTAATGGTCAACATACCCGCGCTTTAAACAAAGATAAGTGGAATTGGGAAGGTAACGGCATCATTTTACAAGAAAAAACCATCAGACCCGTCACGACTCCCATTATCCTCAACACACTAGAAAGTGAAAAAGCAATGGCTGACGTGCGGCATGCAACTGCGTTGAATTTTTTAAACCATGAAACACTCTCGCATAAAGTTGTAGAGGTTTCCCATGAAAAGTAATGAATTTGATGAATATGTAAAAGAAGCACGTTCATTTGATATTGATCGCATGCATAGCATGCGCATACGAATGAAAATTTCCATAGCTTTAACGATCCTTTTTGGCTTGATGACGATCGCCTTAGCTTTAGCTGTGGTTGCCTTAACACCCTTAAAAACCGTAGAGCCTTTTGTCATCCGCGTTGATAATTCCACAGGTATTGTTGATACGGTGAGTGCCTTAAAAGATGCTCCAAACGACTATGACGAAGCGATAACACGCTACTTTTCTAGTCAATATGTTCGTGCACGTGAGGGTTTTCAAGCATCAGAGGCTCAAAATAATTTTCGTTTGATCTCTCTTTTATCCTCACCAGCAGAACAAAACCGTTTTGCGAAATGGTACGGGGGCAACAATCCAGAAAGTCCGCAAAATATCTACCAAAACAAAACCGCTACAGTCACAGTTAAATCGATCTCTTTTTTAAGTAAAGATCTTATTCAAGTGCGTTACTACAAAACAATCCGAGAATTAAATGGACAAGAAACGATTTCCCATTGGGTTTCGATCTTAAATTTCTCTTACATTAACGCACAAATTTCAACAGAAGATCGATTAATTAATCCCCTTGGCTTTCAAGTATCGGAATATAGATCCGACCCAGAGGTGATACAATGATCAAACTATCACAAACACTCTTTTTTGCTTTCATTATTGCGATAAGCTCTCATACATCTGCTTCATTTGCAGAAATCGCGCCTATGAGTGCTCGCAAAGACAATCGTATTAGATTTATCAATTATGATCCACATAATGTCACACAAATTATTGGCTCTATTCGTTCTTCGGTCCAGATTGAATTTGCTGAAGATGAAGAAGTTGCCTATGTAGGAATTGGCAATTCTGTTGCTTGGCAAGTTGCACCAGCTGGTCATTTTGTTTTTTTAAAACCTCGAGAAATTCAGCCTGTTACCAATTTACAAATTGTCACAAGCCGTCAAGATGGAACAAAGCGTTCTTATCAATTTGAACTACAAGTGCGTGAAGGTGAGGTCTCAGCAGGCAATGAAACATATTTTCTCGTAAAGTTTCGTTATCCAGAGGATGAAGCCTTGCGCAAGAAATTAGCTGAAGCAGCAAAAGCTGCACAGCGCGAGGAAAATTTTGTCAATGATATTTTAAACACCCATGAAAATTTTGGGCCACGCAATTGGGCTTATGTTGCACAAGGTTCACACTTAATCGAACCGACTTCTGTTTATGATAACGGAAAAACAACAACCTTTACATTTTTGGGCAATAGCGAAATTCCTGCCATTTATCTTGTCTCTCTCGATGGACAAGAATCTCTCGTTCCAAAATCGATTAAAGGCAACCAAGTTATTGTTCATGCCACGGCTGCACGATTTATTTTGCGCCGAGGAAATGACGTACTGTGCATCTTTAATAAAATGTTTGTCCCTGAAGGAATTAACCCAGAAACGGGTACGACATCACCATCGGTACAACGTAAAGTGAATATAGGAAACGGCCATGAATGACGAAATCGATGAAAAAGACATCAATGATCGTGATACGATAAAAGACGCTCATGGAAATAAACAACATAGCAATGTGGGCAAAGCAGCTGCTCTTGTTCTTCTTTTTGGTGTCTGTCTTTATTTAGCATACTCAACGCTTGTCACAGATAAAAAACAAACTGTTGAAATTCCCAAAGAAGGGATCATTAAGCAAACCGAACTTTTCCGCCCTGCAGAACCAAAGCCTATATCACTCGACCTTGAACCAACGCAACCCAATAACAATCTGTTACCCAAGGTCGAGCTACCAACGCCCACAATAAACCAATCCAAGCCGGATGCTACACTCTTAGAAGCAGCACAACGTTCTCCCGTATTAGCTTATACAACGACAAATCAGAACCAAGCAAATATAATAAACAATAATAATGCTTTGTCACACCAACCAGAAAACAAACCCGATGAAACAGCGCAACGCTTTAATAATCTCCTCAAACCAACAACTCTTAGAGGTCTTCGTGCTTCGATCCTTGGCAATCGCAATTATATCATAGCAATGGGGACTTCTATTCCATGTATCTTAGAAACAGCAATCAGCAGTGATCAACAAGGGTTTACCAGTTGTATTGTTTCTAGAGATATCTTGTCAGACAATGGACGTGTTGTTCTCCTCGATAAAGGGACACAAATTGTTGGCGAATACCGTTCGGGATTAAAAAAAGGACAAAATCGTCTCTTTGTTTTATGGAATAGAGCCAAAACACCTAATGGTGTTGTTATAACATTAGCTTCCCCAGCAACAGACTCCCTAGGGCGTTCCGGCATTGATGGAGATATTGATAATCATTGGTTCGAACGAATTGGATCTGCTCTTCTTCTATCGATTGTCAAAGATGCAACAGAATATGCGAAGGGCCGTTTTGCAAAAGTTCAAAGCGAGAAAGGCAATAATGATACCATCTCTTCAGGACAAAACATTGCAAATATTCTGGTAGAAAACTACGCCAATATCCCTCCAACTTTGACAAAAAACCAAGGAGAAATGGTGAATGTTTTTGTTGCCCGCGATTTAGATTTTTCCAGTGTTTATAAATTGAAAGTTATCGACAACAAAAAACAAATTATTAATCGAGCTCTTTCAAGAAACTTTTATAAAAATTCTTCCGTGACATTGAAATGAACCAAGACTTGCAAAAATTGAACGATGAAACCGTCGCTATTGTTTTAACAAAGCTTGAACCAATCAGTGCTTTTCTAAAAGATGAGAGTCTTTTTGAAATTGTTATCAATCGTCCTTATCAAGTGATGACTGAAGGTATTGAGGGATGGAAAACGATAGAAGTCCCTGCGCTCTCATTTCATGAACTTATGGGAATTGCTAAAGTTGTTGCTTCTTATTCCAAGCAAAACATATCGGACAAAAATCCAATATTATCTGCTACCTTACCGGGCAATGAACGTATTCAAATTGTCATTCCTCCAGCAGTAGAACAAAACACCATCAGTATGACAATACGTAAACCTTCGTCGCAGAGTTTTGCTCTTGAAGATCTCGCAAAAAAAGAACTTTTTTCACTATGTGAACAGATATCATTCACCCCCATAACTGATTATCAATCGCGTTTGCATGAACTCAAAAACATTGAACATGATTTGGTAACCTCTTACTATAATAAGGATTTTGTTACTTTTTTAAATCAAGCTGTAGAGCACCAAAAAAATATTTTGATTGCTGGGAAAACCGGCTCTGGCAAAACAACGCTTTCAAAAGCATTAATTGCCAAAATTCCTCATGATGAGCGTATTATCACCATTGAAGATACGCCAGAATTGGTTGTGCCACAACCAAACCATGTTTCTATGATCTACTCAAAAGATGGACAAGGTTTGGCTTCTGTTGGTCCCAAAAGACTGCTTGAATCTGCATTACGCATGCGTCCTGACCGTATTCTTTTACAAGAACTTCGAGATGGTACAGCTTTTTATTATATCCGCAATGTCAACTCAGGACACCCAGGATCAATTACCACAGTTCATGCCTCAACTGCTCTTTCAGCTTTTGAACAAATGACTCTTTTGGTCAAAGAAAGTGAAGGTGGTGGTGATTTAGAGCGTGATGATATTCGGGGATTGTTGATTTCAATGATTGATATCATCATTCAGTGCAAACGTGTTGAAGGAAAATTTAAAGTCACAGAAATTTATTATGATCCGTTCAAACAGCGAAATATCTTCGGAGGAAACTAAATAATCTCTGCTGCATAAACGCTTAAAGCAATCGCTGAAAATACAAAGAAAGGAAAAATCATTGAAAATGATGATAACA
Organism: Bartonella japonica; assembly: GCF_040545385.1. Taxonomy (NCBI): domain Bacteria; kingdom Pseudomonadati; phylum Pseudomonadota; class Alphaproteobacteria; order Hyphomicrobiales; family Bartonellaceae; genus Bartonella; species Bartonella japonica. Next base: position 4,327 of record NZ_JBEPLT010000012.1, on the reverse strand, counting down.
GAAGATCTTCCATCAATCACACCAGAAGAATTGCAAAAGCGCCGTGAAGCGGTTGACGCAGCCATCAGCACGCATGCGATTGAAGGGATAGCACTCCATCCTAAAACGCTCGAAATTTTAGAAAAATATGCGAGGGGAGAAATTTCATTAGAGGAATTTAATACTCTTATGGACAACGCTTTCTTATCAAGGAGATAACAATGCCAAAAGCAAAAACAAAACATCTTTCAGAGGTTCCCCCACATCACTACACCTACCCTGGTAGCAATGTCCTGAACAATAAATATGGAATAGAGGAGTTGAAAGGTTTTCTTGAAAAATGTTCCCATGATTCAGCAAAAGAAATGGTAAATTTGCGTCAAGAACTACCACCCAAAAATTTTGATAGCTCCTATCTAAAATATCTTCATTATCGCTTGTTTCAAAATACATTTGAATGGGCTGGACATACCCGTGATGAAATCTTTACATTTGAAGATGGCAGCTCTACCACTAGGCCAGAAATGAAAAGAACGGGATGGGATCATCATTTCGCGATCGGTGACGAAATCAAAGAAGGCTTAAAAACATTCGATCAAAAACTTTCCGAGAAAAACAATTTACAAAGCTTAACGCGTGAAGACTTTGTCGTTGAAGCCGTGAAACTATTTACTTTTCTCAACCAGACCCACCCTTTCAGAGAGGGTAATGGACGAGCGCAACGGGTGTTTTTTGAAAAGCTCGCGGAAACAGCTGGTCATCGACTTGACTTTTCACTTGTCACAAAAAAACGCATGATGCTTTCCAGTATTGCAGCAGAAGAAGATGGTAATCTAGAACCTATGCAACATCTCTTTGACGATATCTCCCATCCAGAAAGAGCCTCCCTTTTAAGGGAATTTATGGATAACATGAAAGAGAGTGGGCGCAATGTTAATGATCGTCCTGTTCAGGTTGCTCAAGAAGGTCAAATTTATATGGGCACCTATATAGGTTGTGGTGCTCATAGCTTTGCATTCAACGTAAAAGGAGCGTTCATCATTGGCAATAAAGACCATCTCCCACTCGCACAACTGGAAACACTAAAGCCTGGAGACAAATTCACCTTTACAGTCCCCACGACACAAGAGCTAGAAAAAACACTCATCCCAAAGGAGACATTAACTCCTTTGACAAAAAGTGAACTTTCCGCAATGGTTTCGGAAGATGCTTGTGTTTCTACCTGCCGAGATCAAATCCAAAAATTGACAAAAATTGTTTATGGCAGTTCAAGAACATTAAACGCCAAAATGGAAGAAATGAATAAAAATCCAGAACTAGGACAACGGCTTGCTAATCAGATTGAAAAATCTCCTAGCTCTGTTTCCAACCTTGCAGGTTTCGATTTCATTTGCTTGAAAAACCGAGCACGCGCAGAGGCTGAAGAACACGTCGAGATGCTCTGTACTGCAGTGGTAAATTATGCACATGCTGTAAAACATGCGAGAAAAGAAATCACACAAGAGTATCAAAGCGAACAAAACCGCCGCGAAAAAGCGGTAGAGATACCAAGTAAGAACCTACAAGATTTCCTTTCTTTACCACCAGACCAACAAAGGGAAGCCTTATTGCACTCTCCTATGTTGCAACAAGAACTTCGCACTTTTGTAGGTAAATTACACGATCGCCTCTCCTCAAATGAGCATAAAGCGATCAAAAGCAATGATCATGTAACACTAGCGAAAAGTGTTGGTGTGTCAGAGAATAAAGCAAAGGAAATTACAGAAACCGTTCAAAAAGTGAAAGAAGCACACCAGCAAGCCCAAACGATCAAAACACATCGCTCGCAAACGCTCGCTATAGCCAGCTAAAAACTAGTACATTCTCCTTTATTCTACACCACACATGGAAAAAAGCTAACACCACGTATGAAGAAAAACGATTTTGGCATTTTCTTACCCATAAGAGACAGATATTTAATGCCATCTTATTGATTTTGAAGATGTCATTTTATGACACCCCCTGATCAAACCGGAGGTAAAATACAAATGAAATATACAAAAATGCAGTTGGTGCTTATTTTAGCACCAATCGCTTTAGGAACTTTAACGATCCTTCTCGTTCCTTATTTACTATTGTTTGTTACAAGTGAACTGCAAACGCATCAAATTTATTGGTATCTTCGTTCAGAACCTTTATTGAGACTGGTTCTATTTGCCATTGTGTCATTATTTTACACGTTTTCGCAAAAACTGCACCTACGCAAAGCAATCACGTTTACTTCATCTCTTTTTTTTGGAATGACTGCTTTATACCATATTTTTGGTGAAATAAAACGTTTAAGCCCCTATGTTGGTCAACAAGGGATCACTTGGGGCTATGCTCTCAAGTTCATGGATCCGATGGTTATCTTTGGTATCATCGTTGGTGTTTTTCTTCTAGCTGTCCAAGTCATGATCACGTCTCCGCGTGCAAACAAAATCAAGCGCGCCAAAAAAGGCATTTTCGGAGATGCCTCTTGGATGCAATTAAAAGAAGCAGCAAAAATCTTTCCGGCCAATGGTCAAATTGTTGTTGGCGAAAGATACCGTGTTGATCAAGATAACGTGTGTAATATCCCCTTTGCACCCGGCAATAAAACGACATGGGGCAAGGGTGGGAAAGCACCTTTGCTAACCTTTAATCTTGATTTTGGTTCAACCCATATGATCTTTTTCGCTGGGTCTGGTGGCTATAAGACAACAAGCACAGTGGTTCCAACCTGTTTAACATATCCAGGCTCTATTGTTTGCCTTGATCCTTCAACCGAAGTCGCACCAATGGTTAGATTTGCGCGGAGGAAGATGGGCAATAGAAATGTTATTATTCTAGACCCCAATTCAATTTTAACAAAAAGTTTTAATGTGCTTGATTGGCTTTTAGACGACAGCGTCCCACGCACACAACGTGAAGCCAATATAGTGGGTTTTGCCAAATTGCTTCTCACAGATAAAAAATCAGATAATTCTTCTGCAGAATATTTTTCAACACAAGCGCATAATCTTTTAACCGCTCTCCTTGCGCATGTGATATTTTCTGATGAATATGAAGAACATGAGCGTAATTTAAAAACATTGCGTGGTATACTTTCTCAATCAGAAACAGCTGTTGTCAATCAATTACGTATGATACAAGAAACAACCCCTTCTCCTTTTATTCGTGAAATGGTTGGTATTTTCACAGAAATGGCAGATCAAACCTTTTCAGGGGTCTATACCACGGCTTCAAAGGACACTCAGTGGCTTTCTTTATCCAATTACGCTAATCTTGTCTGCGGAAATGATTTTTCTTCATCGGATATCACCAACGGAAAGACAGATGTTTTTCTCAATCTCCCTGCAAGTATTTTAAACAGTTATCCAGCAATTGGACGGGTCATTATTGGAGCCTTTCTCAATGCAATGATTACCGCTGATGGGAACTACAAAAAACGTGTTTTGTTTGTTTTGGACGAAGTCGATCTTCTTGGTTATATGAATATTTTAGAAGAAGCACGCGACCGTGGACGTAAATATGGTACCTCCCTTATGCTTTTTTATCAATCTTCTGGTCAGTTGGTTAATCACTTTGGGGAATCGGGAGCAAGGTCATGGTTTGAAAGCTGTTCATTCGTGAGTTATGCTGCCATTAAAGATTTACAAACAGCCAAAGATATTTCAGAACGCTGTGGTCAAATGACCATCGAAGTAACCGGAACAAGCAAATCGAGGGGCTTAGCTTTAACAAAAGGTTCTCAAAACATCAATTATCAGCAAAGAGCGCTGATTTTACCTCATGAAGTTATTCAAGAGATGCGTCAAGATGAACAAATTATCCTTATGCAAGGACAGCCCCCTTTACGATGTGGCCGAGCGATCTATTTTAGAAGAAAAGAAATGTTAGCCGCTGCTGAAAAAAACCGCTTTGCTCCACAAGTAAAGAAAAGCTAAGGATACGCGCAAAGAGTTTCTTAAGTATCAAGACGCTAATAACAGCTAAAGGTAAAAAGCATAAGGTTCTAGTTCATAAAATCGCATTAAAAAGGTCTTTCTGGATGATCCAAAAAGAAAAAGATGATGAAAAAAAATCCTTAACGACCGCTTTTATGTATGCGCTTACTGAGGCTCACGCTCTTTATGAAGAGTTCCAAACCAACTTAACAATCAATTATCTCCATACCTATGATGTTGACATTTTAAGTCCTCATCAAGACATTTTTGACACCATCTTTTTTACAGAAACAGTGCGTTGAAACCTTGAAACCTTGAAACCTTGAAACCTTGAAACCTTGAAACCTTGAAACCTTGAAACCTTGAAACCTTGAAACCTTGAAACCTTGAAACCTTGAAAC
>NZ_JBEPLT010000011.1:0-58062 GCF_040545385.1 Bartonella japonica | reverse complement strand
ATCGCTGCCGTCAAGGAAGTTTTCCCATGGTCAACGTGACCAATCGTACCAATATTAACATGCGGCTTCGTACGTTCAAATTTGCTCTTTGCCATCGCCATCAATCTCTATGTTTTATTTTTCTCTTATCGCTAGCACCCAGAAACAGAACTGCAGAACTGAAGAAACCGAACCACTATACCAAATCCGACTACCAGAACTCTTACAAACGGAAGATCCCGCTCAATTTTAAACGGAAAATCCTACCCAATTTATGATGGAGATACTACCCCATCATGATTATCTTCCAAACCATCAATTACTTGGAGCGGGTAGCGGGAATCGAACCCGCGTATTCAGCTTGGAAGGCTGCTGCTCTACCATTGAGCTATACCCGCACACTACGCATTGACTCTCCTTACGATGAATGGTGGAGGGGGTTGGATTCGAACCAACGTAGCATACGCAACGGATTTACAGTCCGCCCCCTTTAACCACTCGGGCACCCCTCCATTCCATCGGTAGAGTTACGCGATGAAACATCACGACAACCAAATCTTGACCCATTCAATTCAATGGCTGCGGGGTGTTTATGGCGATTACTGCCGCATCTGTCAACAAAATAAATATGATTCTGTATAAATTTCCTGCTAATAATTTTAAATCACAGCTTTTTTCTACCCATTTGTGCCATGAACACGCTATAAAGAAGCTATGAAAGAAAAAACATCAAAAAATATTCATTATGCCCGTTTACGTCGCCAATATCGTGATGCAAAAGGCTCTTCTTTTCGAACTGCAACATACCTCAAAAAAGAAGCAGATTCCTTGCAAAAAGAAACAATCCGTCTGTATGGAATCCATTCAGTTCATGCCGCTTTAAAAAACCCAAAAAGAATTTTAAAAAAACTTTATGTTACACAAAATGCCTTGAACCGGTTAAATATACCCGAATCAGATTTACCTTGTCCTGTTGCATTATGCTCCCCAAAAAAACTCGATGCACTTGTTGGAAGTGATGCTGTTCATCAAGGTGTTGTTGTCGAAACCGAACCTCTTAAGCCATGCCAATTGTCTGAACTCACCAATACTGATCTTGTTATTGTTATGGATCAAATCACCGACCCACATAATGTCGGCGCTATTATGCGCTCTGCCGTTGCATTTAAAGCCGAAGCCCTTATTACCACTTGTCGCCACTCACCACAAGAAAGCGGAGTTCTTGCTAAAGCTGCATCCGGAGCTTTAGAAATGATTAACTATATTACCGTGCGAAACCTCGCTAAAGCAATCCAAGAGCTGCATAAACTGGGTTTTAGCAGTTTTGGACTCGATTCAGAAGGCGAATACCCTCTAGAAACAGTATTAACAGGAAAGAAAATTGCTCTTATTCTAGGGGCAGAAGGAAAAGGTTTACGTAAAAAAACACGCGAAACCGTTTGCGCATTAACACGCCTCGATATGCCCGGAAATATTAAGTCATTAAATGTTTCAAATGCGGCAACAACAGCGCTTTATGTGGCTCATAGATATCTTAGGTCGTAGTTTTCAATTTTTTCTGTGAAATATCAAAAAAACTGATTAGCAAAAACCCTGAAATAAAACCACCAATATGAGCCTCCCACGCAATCGAAACACTGTCTTCTTCAAGAAAAACAGAGGAAATACCTATGATAAAATCAATACTTAACCATATACTTATGTAAATAAGTATCTCCCTTGAACATAGGGCTTTTTTAAGAGGCAATAAGGAACCTAGAAACTTTTTATTCTGCACACTAGTACCAAGAGATCTCAAAGCAAAACCGTAACGTACAACGGCCCCCATCATTCCAGATACAGCACCCGATGCCCCAACAAGCGATACCATACTCTCTTGATGAAATACAAAATAAGTTAACACCGAAATTATTGCTGTTAATATCCAAAAAATTAAAAAACGCAAACCACCCAAATGTTTTGCCAAAAGAGATCCAAACACCAAAAGCCAAGCCATATTAATAGTAAGATGTTTCAAACTACCATGCATAAACGAATAGCTAATAATTGTATGACAAAATTTTAACGGTTCAGTCTTAAATACCCTTGGTATAAATGAAAAAAACTCAAGGCTTGCAATATAAAGTTTATAAGGAAAAAGGTGATGAGGAATAAAATAGATACAAGAGCAAAACACTATCAAAACAACTATAATCAATGGAACATTTAATAATGGTCTCTTAGATTGCTCTGATAAAAATGAAGCATTACCATACTGATGGTCGACATTTTTCATTGTATAAAATCTCATACGCTTTGTAGAAGCGATAAGTTTTTGCATAAAAATGATATACTCTTTTTGATCATGAGGGATCTTTAAACTTAATATTCATTCAGTTCCTACTCTTAAAATCCCAATATCTTACAATGAATGCTTGTATTTTGTATAAAATATTATTCTCAAAATTTCCGCACCATGACCAGTCTAAATGGAATCATTCAAATGACTAAGATATTATTGTAGAAAAAATTCATTCTGATTATTCACCTGTTGAATGCATTCTTAATCAAAAAGAAAAAACTCTACCGACATGAAAATAAAAAAACTCAACTTAAAAACTATCAAAACATAAAATAGATAAACCACCTATAAAAAAAGAGAGAACTTCTCCCTCACTTTCAGTATTTTACAACTCTTACTTTAAAAACTGCATTTAACCACTAGAATAGAATTACAAAACAAACAAAATACTACTTTGATTTGATATATATTTATGAAAAAAAATCATTGAGAAGAAAGGTTCGAAGAATTTTGTTTGCAATCTTTTAACCACACATCGTAAATAGGATGTTCTACAGCATTCAAGCCAGGGCTATCTGCAAACATCCATCCTGTAAAAATACGCCGTACCTTTTTATCTAATGCAATTTCATTAACTTCAACAAAACTGGTCGTACGCGTTGCCTCATCCTTGGAGCTTGTATAACATGCACGCGGTGTTACCTGTAAAGCACCATATTGATGAACTTCACCAAGAGAAACTTCAAAACGTGTAGTCCGCCCAGTAATTTTATCAAGCCCCGAAAAAACAGCAATTCCATTGCTGACACGCTCGGCCTGTACTCCAGAAATTGAGGACAAAACCACCACAACTCCTGTAAAACAAACATTTAAAAAATGCCTCAACCTTAATAGTAAAACAGCTCTCATCACATTAAATCAATCGCATTTAGAAAATTTTATTTATAAAATAGTACAAAATAAGAAAAATACACGAATACATCAAAACATTTTAATTTTTAGGAGACCATGCATCATAATCCTCATGCATACAAAGACGCTCATTGCTGTAAGAAATAGCACCTTTTGGACGATAAGCTTCTCTTGTCCCTGTCATATTTGCAACATGAGGTTTTTCCCATTCATACGGCTGATAATCCTCCTGCGTCGGAGGGTTATCACAACGATGATGAATCCAACCGTGCCAACCTGGCGGAATAGTAGAAGCTTCAGAATAATCTTTATAAATAACCCAACGCCGTGAATACCCATCCTTATGGGTGCCTCCCTCATAATAAACATTTCCAAACTGATCTTCCCCTACACGCTTACCCTTACGCCATGTAAAAAAACGCGTTCCCATGGTATTACCGCTCCACCATGTAAAGATTTGCTTCAGAAAAGTAGGCATCTTCTAGTCCATTTCTTTCATATACCTATGAATCATTTTTCGGAATAAACTCATCATAATATTTTAGATTACTGAAAACAAAACATCACAGATAAGATAAATAACGACTCCACCTGACAAACAAAAGTATTTCTCAATCTTGAGAATATCACATTTATGAACTTTCCTCTACGTCATAAAACTTAATCTATGCCAAGTTTCAGTTTAACCAATTCATTAACAGTTTGAGGATTTGCTTTACCACCAGTTGTTTTCATAACCTTCCCAACAAACCAACCAGCTAAAGCAGGTTTTTGTTTTGCTTGTGCAACTTTATCAGAATTATTGGCAATAATTTCATCAACAGCTCTCTCAATCGCCTTTGTATCTGTGACCTGCTTCATATTGCGCTCTTCTACAATTTGACGCGGATCTCCACCTTCATTCCAAATAATTTCAAAAAGATCTTTGGCAATTTTACCAGAAATAGTGCCTTCTTTGATAAGATCAATAATACCTCCCAATTGATCTGGCGATACTGGAGTTTCTTCAATCTCACGATTATTTTTATTCAAGGCACCCAAAAGATCATTAATCACCCAATTAGCAACTGTTTTTCCATCACGTCCATGCGCTACTTTTTCAAAATAGTCAGCAATAGCCTTTTCCATCACAAGAATGGAGGCATCATACACTGTTAATCCCATCTCCTCGATAAAACGATTCTTTATATCATCAGGCAATTCAGGCAATTCAGCTGCCAAGGCATCAACAAATTCTTGATCAAATTCTAGTGGTAAAAGATCAGGATCAGGAAAATAACGATAGTCATGCGCCTCTTCCTTTGAACGCATAGACCGCGTTTCACCTTTAGCGGCATCAAAAAGCCGCGTTTCTTGATCTATGACACCACCATCTTCCAAAATTGCAATTTGACGACGCGCCTCATATTCAATGGCTTGACCAATAAAACGAATAGAATTCACATTTTTGATCTCACAGCGCGTTCCAAAATTTTCACCAGGGCGACGAACTGATACATTAACATCCGCACGCATAGACCCTTCATCCATATTGCCATCGCAAGTCCCTAAATAACGAACAATCGTACGCAATTTAGTCATATAAGCTTTGGCTTCATCTGATGAACGCATATCTGGCTTAGAAACAATTTCCATAAGAGCTACACCAGAACGGTTAAGATCCACAAAAGACATCGTTGGATGCTGATCATGCATCGATTTCCCCGCATCTTGTTCAAGATGCAAACGCTCAATTCCAATTTCAATGTCCTCAAATTGACCACTCGAATCTGGGCCAACAGATATAGTGATCTTCCCCTCTCCTACAATAGGATAATGAAATTGAGAAATTTGATATCCTTGTGGCAAATCTGGATAAAAATAATTCTTACGATCAAAAACAGATCTTAGATTAACATGTGCCTTTAATCCCAAACCAGTTCGAACAGCTTGACGCACACACTCTTGATTAAGAACAGGTAACATGCCAGGCATAGCGGCATCAATAAGCGATACATGATTGTTTGGTTCTGCACCAAATTTGGTTGATGCACCTGAAAAAAGCTTCGAATTTGATATGATTTGCGCATGAACCTCCATGCCAATAATAACTTCCCAATCACCTGTAACTCCAGAGATAAAACGTTTAGAATCAGGAGTACGCGTATCAACGATATTCATTGCCAATCCATTATCAATATTTTCAAATGTACCTGATGGCTAATCTAAAAACACTCTAAGTGCAAGCCTAGAATATAAATCTCACAAAAAAGCCCGATTTCATCGGGCTTATTCTTTTTAAATATTTAATCTTTTTTCGATGTCTTTTTCTTAGTTGGAGTTTTTTCTGTAGATTTGTCTTTCGATGCAGATTTTTTCTTTGTTGGTTTTTCTTCCTTTAAATCTGTCTCGTCATATTCCTTTATAAACTCTTCAGCTGTCACTTCTTTATCTGTAACTTTTATCTTTGCTAGCAAATAATCAATAACTTTTTCTTCAAAAATTGGTGCTCGCAGATTTGCAACAGCTTCCGGAGTCTTACGGAAAAAATCCATAATTTCCTTCTCTTGTCCAGGATATTGGCGCACCTGATCAAAAATCGCCGCGTTTAGCTCATCTTGACTAACGTTAATACCAACCTTCATTCCAATTTCAGAAAGAACCAAACCAAGACGAACACGACGCTGTGCAAGCACACGATATTCTTCCTGTGCTTGCTCCTCTGTAACACCTTCATCCTCAAAACTACGCTCAGCCTTTTTCAAATCATTATTAACTTGAGCCCATATATTGTTAAATTCAATTTCCGAAAGTCCTTCAGGAATTTCAAAATCGTAATCAGCATCTAAAGCATCAAGAATTTGACGTTTAACTTTCTGACGTGTCATTGAACCATATTGACTTTCAATCTGCCCACGAACAACCTCACGCAAACGATCTAGAGATTCTAAACCAACTTTTTGCGCTGCTTCATCATCAATCTTAAGCGCACCTGGCTTAGAGACAGCCTTAACAGTGATATCAAATTCTGCATTCTTACCAGCCAAATGTGCAGCGCCATAATTATCAGGAAATTTAACGGAAATTGTTTTCGTATCACCCGCTTTTACACCAACTAACTGCTCCTCAAAACCAGGAATAAATTGTTTTGAGCCCAGAATCAATTGGGCATCATTATCTGCTCCTCCCTCAAAAGGGGTCCCCTCAAGCTTACCAAGATAATCCATTGTGACACGATCACCTTCCTCAGAAAGACCATCTTTCAGTACGTAACTCCGCGTAGAAGAAAGGACACGCTCTACTTGACCATCAATCTCCTTTTCAGGAATAATCGCAATTTCACGGGTAACCTCAATATGTTCAAAATCCTTAATTTCAAACTTTGGCAAAACTTCATACTTTAGGCTAAAAACAAAATCGGCTTTACCATCCAAAATTTGTTCATCTTCACTTACATCAATTTGTGGCTGCATCGCTGAACGCTCGTTACGCTCAGCCAAAATAGAGTTGGGAGTTTCATCAAGAATCTCATTAAGAATTTCTGCCATAAAAGATTTACCATACATTTTTCGTAGGTATGCAGCTGGCACCTTACCCGGACGAAAACCATTAAGCTTAACTCTACCCTTGGTATCCTCCAACCGTTTATTTAATTTTTCTTCTAAATCCCTCGCCGGAACCACGATCTTAATTTCGCGCTTCAGTCCTTCATTAAGCGTCTCGGTAACCTGCATAAACAACCTTCATTCTTCTGAGGAGAGGGATAAACCCACTCTGATAACTGATAATCATTACTCTAACACTTGAGTGTTAAACCACCATGAAGCAGAATTTCAAACACGTAGAAATCTGTAGTGCTCAAAAAATCCCTTTGGTGCGGATGGAGGGACTCGAACCCCCACGGTCTCCCGCCAGAACCTAAATCTGGTGCGTCTACCAATTTCGCCACATCCGCTAAACTTACACAGCTAGTAACCTTATATATATAGGCGGCGTTTCTATACCACTAATTCGAGAACAAAAGCAAACAAATATATTTAAAAATCCAAAGACACATTACCTTGGTAAATTACAAAACCAAAATCTACCCTTTTCATACAGAAAAGCTTCCGCTAAAAGGAAAATTATGTCTCATACATTTAATACTCCAATTCATATCATCGGTGGCGGTCTTGCAGGCAGTGAAGCAAGTTGGCAAATCGCTCAATCAGGAATCCCTGTTATTTTGCATGAAATGCGGCCTCTAAAAAAATCTGATGCCCACAAAACAGATGAATTTGCAGAGTTGGTCTGTTCAAATTCATTCCGTTCTGATGATTCATCAGCAAATGCCGTAGGACTTTTACATGCTGAAATGCGATTGGCAAAATCGCTCATTATGGAGGCTGCAGATATTAACAAAGTACCAGCAGGTAGTGCTCTTGCTGTTGATCGCTATGGTTTTTCCAAAACCATTACGAAAACACTCGAAAATCATCCTCTTATAACGATAAAACGTGAAGAAATTCAAGAATTTCCTGAAGATTGGCATCATATTATCATCGCAACTGGTCCCCTTACTTCACCAGCACTTGCTCAAGCAATACAAGCAATAACGGGAACAGAATCTCTTTCTTTTTTTGATGCCATCGCACCTATTATTTATACTGATAGTGTTAATATGGACATTTGTTGGTATCAATCACGCTACGATAAAATCGGACCTGAAGGAACAGGAAAGGATTATCTTAATTTCCCCCTTAATAAAGAACAATATGAAGTATTTGTTCAAGCATTGAAAAATGCGGAAAAAATAGAATTCCGTGACTTTGAAAAAACACCCTATTTTGATGGATGTTTACCAATTGAAATTATGGCTGAACGCGGACTTGAAACCCTTCGACATGGCCCTATGAAACCTATGGGGTTAACCAATGCCCATAATCCCACAACTAAAGCCTACGCCGTCGTCCAACTTCGCCAAGATAATAAACTGGGAACCCTTTACAATATGGTCGGCTTTCAAACAAAACTAAAATACAGCGAACAAGTCCGTATTTTTAGAATGATTCCTGGTCTTGAAAAAGCTGAGTTCGCACGTCTTGGCGGACTTCATCGTAACACCTACCTTAATTCACCAATCATCCTTGATAAAACTCTTCGTTTGAAAAAAAAGCCAAAATTACGTTTTGCTGGGCAAATTACCGGATGTGAAGGTTATGTAGAATCAGCAGCAATAGGGCTTCTCGCTGGGCGATTTGCTACTGCTGAATACCACCATAACGACCCTTGCCTCCCCCCAAAAACTACAGCCTTCGGTGCTCTTTTAAATCATATTACAGGTGGACATATCGTAGTAAAAGAGGCAGAAAGACAATCCTTCCAACCAATGAATATCAATTTTGGACTTTTCCCACCTATTGATTCCACTAGGAATTCAGGAAAACGCTTGCCAAGTAAAGAAAAAAAATTAGCAAAAAAACAGGATATAACTGCTAGAGCTCTTAATGATTGTATTCAGTGGCTAACAGATCAGAAAAAAGAATAATCTCTAAGAAATTCCTCTAAACCTATTATCTCTTGATTTTATAAGATCTTATTCCCTTCCTGCTTACCACACTATACTCCTGAGAAATAACTTAGAACCTTATTGTACTACTGATTGCCTCAACCAACAGAAATACATAACCTATCATTTGTTATATAGATCTATCATTTGTTATATAACGTGAAAGTTTAGTTTTTTAACAAACATCCACCATACAAACGGATCTCAAACGGCAGTCCAATCATTCACTATTAGAAGCTCCCGAACGTGCGACAGCATTATAAACAATTAAATATATACTGAATGCACATATAACACGTAATACGCTATTAAATACAGCCACAACTTTTTCACAAATACGAAAACATTAGTGTATGATAGCGGAATAAAAATAAAATCACTCTTTCAGTAATTTACAAAGCCTTCTATAGCCAAGCACTTCATTGAAAATGCTAAAACAAAAACCTCTTACATAGACTCTAAAAATAGCCTTAAAAAATATTGAAAGCAAAAAAACATCGCAAATGCTTGAAATAAACACATATCCCAAACCCCACACGAAAGATACGTGCAGAACACTTTTTAAAAACCCGCTTATAAATCAAGCGGGTTTTTCATGCGATCCAAATTATTTATTAACAGCTTCTTTAAGCGTTTTTCCCGCAGAAAATTTAGGTACAGAACGTGCTGGAATATTAATTTCAGCACCAGTTGAAGGATTACGCCCCTTTGTAGCCGCACGATGAGAAACTCCAAAAAGACCAAAACCCGGAAGACGAACATCTCCTCCTGAAGCCAAAGTTTCTGTTACAGAAGCAATAAAAGCATCAATAACAGATCCTGCTTGTGCCTTTGAAATACCTGCCTTGTCAGCAACTGAACTAATTAATTCACTTTTATTCATTGAATATTTCCTTTCCCTATATTACCAAATAACACAATTTAACCATGTTATGGCTAGTTTATTGAAAAGTACAGTAAACAGAAGCCTTATTTTTATCCAAGACATTGTTTTTTTAGCAATAATCACAGTTATTCACGGAATTTTTTACTTTTTTCCAAATAATAAAGAACAATAACCGTAAAAATGCCTTCTAAACATCTTGAAAAGGCAGTCACAAATTAAATAAATGAATCAGTGCGCAATCTGGATTCCTTCACTATCACTCTCTGTCCTAATAGATACAGGTACCGGAGATGGCTCTGTCCAATCAATAGGATCAGGGAAACGAACCAAAGCATGCTTAAGAACTTCACTCACATGATTTACTGGTATAATTTCCATATTATTTTTGACATCATCAGGCATATCAACCAAATCTTTTGCATTTTCTTCAGGAATAAGAACCTTTTTTATACCTCCTCGAAGGGCTGCAAGTAATTTTTCTTTCAATCCACCAATCGGTAAAACACGCCCACGTAAAGTAATTTCGCCAGTCATTGCAATATCTTTATGCACAGCTATTCCCGTTAGTACGGAAACAATTGCCGTCACCATTGCAATCCCTGCTGATGGACCATCCTTGGGTGTAGCACCCTCTGGAACATGAACATGGATATCACGCTTATCAAAAAGCGGAGGCTCAATCCCAAAATCAACAGCACGAAAACGTACATAAGATGCTGCCGCTGAAATTGATTCTTTCATGATATCACGCAAATTCCCAGTCACCGTCATCTTGCCTTTACCGGACATCATTACACCCTCAATAGTCAATAGCTCTCCACCAACTTCTGTCCACGCAAGGCCTGTCACAATACCAATTTGATTTTCTCCTTCGATCTGGTTGTAATGGTAACGTTTAACACCCAGAAAATCACTCATATTATCTTCTGTAACCTTTATAGATCTTTGCTGTGTTTTAAGAATTTTTGTAACTGATTTTCGCGCTATCTTCATCAATTCACGCTCAAGATTACGCACTCCCGCTTCACGCGTATAAAATTGAATCATTGACTTTATAGCACCATCAGAAATGCTAAGCTCTTTTTTAGTCAAACAATGATCTTTCAATGCTTTTGGTAAAAGATGCTGCTTAACGATCTCTATTTTTTCACATTCAGTATAACCAGCAATACGAATAATTTCCATTCGATCCATTAACGGCCCTGGAATATTAAGCGTATTTGCAGTCGTTATAAACATGACATCAGAAAGGTCATATTCAACTTCCAAATAGTGATCAATAAATGTACTATTTTGTTCAGGATCAAGTACTTCTAATAAAGCTGATGAAGGATCTCCACGAAAATCTTGCCCCATTTTATCGATTTCATCAAGCAAGAAAAGTGGATTAGATTTTTTAGATTTTTTCATAGACTGAATAATTTTTCCAGGCATAGAGCCAATATATGTTCGGCGATGCCCACGAATTTCCGCTTCATCCCGGACCCCTCCTAATGAAATACGAACATATTCACGCCCCGTTGCTTTTGCAATAGAGCGTGCTAAGGAGGTCTTCCCTACACCAGGAGGACCTAGCAAACAAATAATAGGCCCCTTTATCTTTGATGCACGACTTTGCACTGCGAGATATTCGATAATTCGCTCTTTGACTTTTTCAAGACCAAAATGCTCATTATTCATAACCTTTTCAGCAAAATCTAAATTGTTTTTAATCTTCGATTTTTTGCCCCAAGGCATTGCTAATAACCAATCAAGATAATTACGAACAACTGTTGCCTCAGCAGACATAGAAGACATATTTCGTAACTTTTTTAATTCTGCTTCAGCCTTTTCATGTGCTTCTTTCGAAAGTTTTGTCTTCTTAATGCGTTCTTCTAATTCTGAAAGCTCATCACGACTATCATCACCGGACCCTAACTCTTTCTGAATAGCCTTCATCTGCTCATTCAGATAATATTCCCGTTGATTTTTTTCCATTTGCCGTTTTACATGTGAACGAATACGCTTTTCAACCTGCAAAACAGAAATTTCTCCTTCCATGAAAGAAAGAACACGTTCAAGACGATCACGTACAGGCAATAACTCTAATATTTCTTGCTTTTCTGCAAGTTTAATCATCAAATGGGAGGCTATCGTATCGGCAAGCTTAGAAGGATTATCAATCTGACCAATAGCATTGACAACTTCAGGAGAAATTTTTTTATTAAGTTTTACATAACTTTCAAAATAAGAAACCACCGACCTTGAGAGAGCTTCAACTTCAACATCATTCTCTCTAAACTCTTCTATAACAGTTGCACAAGCCTGATGATAATCCTCATTCGCAGCAAATTGGATAATTTTTGCACGCGCAATACCTTCAACCAAAACCTTTACTGTTCCATCAGGAAGCTTTAAAAGTTGAAGAATATTAGCAAGAGTACCGATATTGTAAATGTCTTCTGATTTTGGATCATCATCAGAAGCATTTTTTTGTGTAACCAACAATATCTGTTTATCAAGCGCCATCGTTTTTTCAAGAGCACGAATTGATTTTTCTCGGCCCACAAAAAGTGGAACAATCATATGAGGAAAAACAACAATATCACGAAGAGGTAAAACAGCATAAAGCTCCTCTCTTACCTCATCTATTTTTTCATCAATATACTGCATAATTCTCCTTTCTGGAGCCTATGATCTATCCGCTACAACAAACTATTTTTAGAAAACCTCTCGCTTTCTACAACACATGAAGTGGTAACTGCAAATACATAAATCAAGCATCACGACTATAATATCTAAAAACATCCATTTTGAACTGATACTTATGACCACTTCTCAATATCGCACAATATTATGCCGATACATTTTCTTTATCTTCTACACGTTCGGAATAAATGTAAAGAGGGCGCGCTTTCCCATCAACCACATCACTTGAAATGACTACCTTTTCAACACCTTCAAGAGATGGTAGTTCAAACATCGTTTCAAGAAGTATCTTTTCCATAATAGAACGCAAACCACGTGCACCAGTTTTACGTTCAATTGCCTTTTTAGCAATAACACTTAAAGCGTCTTCATGAAATGCTAATTCGACATTTTCCATCTCAAAAAGACGCTGATATTGTTTCACCAAAGCATTTTTGGGTTGTGATAAAATTTGAACAAGCGCATTAACATCTAAATCCTCTAAGGTTGCTACAATAGGAAGACGACCAATAAATTCTGGTATCAATCCAAACTTTATAAGATCTTCAGGCTCTAAATCACGAAAAATTTCACCTACACAACGCTCATCAGGTGCTTTAACGGTAGCAGAAAAACCAATAGACGTTTTTTCTCCACGTCCTGAAATAATCCGTTCTAAACCAGCAAACGCACCCCCACAAATAAATAGAATATTTGTTGTATCAACCTGAAGAAATTCTTGTTGTGGATGTTTGCGTCCACCTTGAGGAGGAACAGAAGCAATCGTTCCTTCCATAATTTTTAACAAGGCTTGCTGGACACCTTCCCCCGAAACATCTCTTGTAATAGAAGGATTGTCCGCTTTACGAGAAATCTTATCGACCTCATCAATATAAACGATTCCACGCTGTGCACGTTCAACATTATAGTCAGCAGCTTGAAGAAGCTTTAGAATAATATTCTCAACGTCTTCACCCACATAGCCTGCTTCAGTCAAAGTGGTTGCATCTGCCATCGTAAAAGGTACATCGATAATGCGCGCTAAAGTTTGTGCAAGATAAGTTTTACCACACCCCGTTGGACCAACAAGAAGAATATTCGATTTTGCTAACTCAATATCATTGCTCTTTGACTGATGCGCAAGACGTTTATAATGATTATGGACAGCCACTGAAAGAACACGCTTTGCATGCTGTTGGCCAATGACGTAATCATCAAGGACTGCTATAATCTCTTGTGGAGTAGGAACACCATCACGCGCCTTAATTCCAGAAGATTTATTTTCTTCACGAATAATATCCATGCAAAGCTCCACGCATTCATCACAGATGAATACAGTAGGACCTGCGATGAGCTTACGCACCTCATGCTGACTTTTGCCGCAGAACGAGCAATAGAGAGTATTTTTTGCTTCGCTCCCGCTATTGCCAATTTTGCTCATTTCTCTTTCCTTTCACAACAGTATATGAATACTTCGTCTTTTCAAAGGAAGTGTTTCATAACAAAAATTACAAGACATATAAAACACGCATGTCTCAATTTATTTAGGTGTTTTTATTATTTTCGCTATATTTCTTACAAAACTCTTTATTTAAGGTAGCTTCTTTTTCTATAAAAATTCTTAATCTTTTTCTTCTTCAGTTTCTGCACGATATTGTATCACATCATCAACTAAACCAAATTGTTTTGCTTCTTCTGCTGTCATAAAATGATCACGATCAAGAGTTCTTTCAATCACCTCATAATCCTGACCTGTATGTTGCACATAAATTTCATTTAAACGCCGTTTCATCTTTATAATATCTTGCGCATGCCGTTCAATATCTGAGGCTTGACCTTGAAAACCACCGGAGGGTTGATGCACCATGATACGTGCATTAGGTAATGTAAAACGATGACCTTTTGCTCCAGCTGTTAAAAGCAACGACCCCATAGATGCTGCCTGTCCCATGCAAAGCGTAGAAACAGGAGGACGGATAAACTGCATCGTGTCATAAATTGCCATACCAGATGTCACGACACCACCTGGAGAATTAATATAAAGACTAATTTCTTTCTTAGGATTTTCAGCCTCCAAAAAAAGCAATTGTGCACAAACAAGCATCGCCATACCATCCTCAACGGGACCATTCATAAAAATAATCCGCTCTTTTAAAAGACGAGAAAAAATATCATAGGCACGCTCGCCACGATTAGTCTGCTCAATCACCATAGGAACAAGACTTAATGCTGTTTTCATTGAATCACTCATGTTTTTACTTTCCGTTCATATAACAATCGCTCTTTATGCATTCAATGTTTTTCTCTAAAGGGCTTTCCTTCACAGGTTAACACTCCCTCTCTTACCTAAGACACACTCAATGCTCTTTAAACGAGATTAAAACCTCAGTAGTTAAAATAGCAATAATAACTTCACCTGAAAAAATCATATACTTCAGGAATACGAGATACTGCCCAATGGTAAAAGCTTCCTTCCTGCGGTTTTTGAATAGTCTTTGCCTTTCTATGAATATGAAATCCTATCAAACGTGGATCCGCAAGCGGCTCAACGCCAAAACTTGGATCAAAGATATATTCAGCCTTTCTCCCTGTCCAATAATAAAAAGTTTCTTTTTCTTTTGCTTTATGAAAAAAACCATATTGTTTGGCTAATCGCGAAATTCCATCATTTCCAAATATAGTCACTCCAAGATTTTTTGGTAAAATCGGCTTTTTTTTTCTCTTTAACCAGAATGGTTTCCAAACACGACGTCTAAACCCGAGCCAATAAGGAACCATTCCTGTACCTGCCAAATAATTTTCAAACACTTCTATAATAGGGTTATCGGATGGAAAATAAAGTGCAGAAACACCTACTCTTGCAGCATTTTCTCTTGCAAACCAAATCTTATCCACATCTGGATGAAATTGTTTAACCAAATAAACATCTGTATCTAACCATACACCTTGCTGATATTTCATCAGCATAACACGAAAAAAATCCGAAAACTGAACAATTGTACATCCTGGATCATCATCAGAAAAATTGGGGTCAATGCGATAAATAGCTGAACGTGGTAGAATTGATTCGGCTTCATGCAACTCAACACCAACAGGCAAATTATCTATTTTTTTATCATAACTAAAAAGCTTAACGCGTTGCCCAGTCCTAACCATTGAGGATAAACAAAGTCTATCCACCAATCTTAATTGTCCACCATACCAAAAAGTGCAAATATCCATAGGAGATATATCAAAAATATTCTAAACTTACACGAAATAATTGTTCAACATCGCGAACTTTATCAGCAAGAGCAAAAATTACTATCCGATCGCCAGACAAAATACGTGTATCCGCCGAAAGCTGTATTATTGTTTTATTACGATAAATTGCACCAATTCTCAAGCCATCTGATAAATTAAGTTCAGATAAGGGTTTACCAACCAATGAGGATGTTTGCATTACTTCAGCTTCAATAATTTCTGCCTGACCATTAAAAACCGAATGAACCGCACGAATACGCCCACGCCGCATTTGTTGCAAAATTTTTGATATCGTAACACTATGTGGATTAAGATAAGCATCCACACCAACTGCGCGACTAAATTCCTGATATGCAACATTATTAATTAAAACCATATTGGCTTTACAGCCCAGCCTTTTAGCGATAATGGCACTTAAGAGATTAACCTGATCTTGATTAGTTAATGTAATCATTAAATCAGCCTGATCAATTCCAGCATCTTGGAGTATCACTGGATCTAGTACATTACCATATAAAACTGTTGTTTTTTCGAGCTGATCAGCAATTGTTAATGCCCTCTCTCTTTGTGATTCTATAATCTTCAATCTTAATTTATGAAGACGCTTTTCGATAGCCTGAGCAACATAGAGACCAATATGACCACCCCCTGCGATAATCATGCGATGAGCATCTTGTTCCTTATGACCAAAAAGCCCAACTGCGCGACGCATCTGATCACGAGCGACAACAAGATAGGTCACATCACCAACGTGCAATTGCGTCCCTGAATGCGCTATTAATAATTCTGAACCTCGTTTAATAGCAGTAACTGTCGTTCGAAGATCTGGAAAAAGCTCTGTTAACTGACGCAAAGGTGTATTAATAACAGGACAATCTTCCATACATTCTAGAGCTAACGCAACAATATCATCATTACAAAAATGAAGGACATCTATTGCACCAGGCAAAGCAATACGGCGTAGAACCATTTCTCCAACTTCAACTTCTGGCGAAATAACCACATCAATGGGAATATTTTCTCTAGCAAAAAGCGTTTTATAGCGAGGCTCCAAATAAGACTGTGAGCGAATACGGGCTATTTTTGTGGGAACATTGAACAATGAATGTGCTACTTGGCACGTAACCATATTAACTTCATCAAATAAAGTCACAGCAATCAACATATCAGCTTTGTCTGCATCAGCTGCCAAAAGTATTTCAGGTCGCGATCCATGACCAACGAAACCTCTAACATCCAACGTATTGCGAATTTTTTCAATCAACCTTGCTTCAATGTCAATAACGGTGACATCATGATTTTCAGCAGAAAGACGTTCGGCTATCCCATAACCGACCTGTCCTGCCCCGCAAATAATAACACGCATAATCTATGAAACTCCAAGTGCCTTGAGCTTACGGTGCAAAGCTGAACGCTCCATACCTATAAATTCAGCTGTACGCGATATATTTCCACCTAAGCGCCCAATTTGCGCTTCTAAATACCTTTTTTCAAATAATTCTCGCGCTTCACGCAACGGTAAATCCATTATGCTCTCATCCGTATTCATTTGAAAGCTTGGTAAAAAATCGCTTACTTCACTAGGAAGAAATTCTGCTGTTATTGGATCATCACCATCGCGTGCAAGGATGAGAAGACGCTCAATATTGTTGCGTAACTGTCGTACATTACCCGGCCACGTATGTGCTTGCAAAATGGCTATCACATCATCACCAATTTCACGTGGCTTAATACCAACCTGCTGCGATATTGTTTTAACAAAATGATGTACAAGCTCTGGAATGTCTTCACGACGCGCTGCAAGCGGTGGCACAGTAATAGGAACAACCGAAAGACGGTGAAAAAGATCCTCTCTAAAGCGTCCGTCAGAAATGAGATTTTCAAGATTCTGTGCCGTGGAAGAAATGACACGAACATCCACTTTGACACGTTTTGTACCACCAACCCTCTCAAATGTTTGCCCCGTCAATACACGAAGAATTTTACTTTGAGTCTCAAGAGGCATATCAGCAATTTCATTAAGATATAATATTCCACCATGCGCTTCTTCTAATGCACCAATTTTACGCTCACCACTTTCCATTTCGCTACCAAACAATTCTATTTCCATTCTTTCTGGAGTAATTGTTGCAGCATTTATTGTAACGAATGGCCCATTCGAACGCATTGAAAGCGTATGAATAGCACGTGCAACCATCTCTTTTCCTGCACCTGATGGACCTGTAATCATGATACGGCTATTGGTTGGTGCTACTTTTTCTATGATTTGACGCAAATGTTTTATAACTGTTGATGTTCCAAGCAATTCTAATGTCTCATTCGAACGCTTACGTAATTCTAAAACCTCACGTTTTAAATTTGAATTTTCAAGCGTCCGTTCCGCAACCAATACAAGCCGATCTGCTTTAAACGGCTTCTCAATAAAATCATATGCTCCTCGTTTTATAGCAGAAACAGCCGTTTCAATATTACCATGACCAGAAATCATAACCACTGGAAGAGCAGGATATCGCATTTTAATTTCATCAAGCAGCGTTAATCCATCAATACGACTTCCTTGCAACCAAATATCTAAAAAAATAAGCTTTGGAATACGCTCACCAATTTGAGCCAATGCTTCATCAGAATTACAAGCAACACGCGTTTCATAACCTTCATCGTCTAAAATTCCAGCAACAAGTTCACGAATATCTGCTTCATCATCAACGATTAAGATATCTGCCATCTTATTCCCCTATATCATGATTTGTGATTTGTGAGACACTACCCTGCTTAACCCCATCGGCTGGAAATATCAAACGGATCATCGCGCCACGACCTTCATAAAAACTCTTTGGTGCATCATGTAATTCCATATAACCACCATGATCTTCAATAACCTTACGCACAATAGCTAAACCAAGCCCTGTTCCCTTTTCCCGCGTTGTTATATAAGGCTCTAATAATTTTTGCCTTTGCTCCTTAGGAAGTCCTTTACCATTATCGATAACATCTACAACCACATATCCTTCCTGACGATAAGAGCGGACAAGAATATGACCTTGAATCCCCTCCTCTCTCAAGACTGAACCTATAGATTCGCTCGCATTTTTTATAACATTGCAAAGAGCTTGAACAATGAGACGATTATCAAATGCACCAACAAGTGGTATATTTCCTAGATCTTGCTCAAATTGAATATCATGTCGCGTAACTTCTATCAAGAAACATGCCTCACGCAGTAATCCACGTATATCTAAAATATTCATTTGTGGTTTGGGCATACGAGCAAAAGAAGAGAACTCATCAACCATACGACCAATATCCCCAACCTGTCGAATAATTGTATCAATACACCGATCAAAAACCTCTCGATCCTGTGTAATAGCTTTGTTGTATCGCTTACGAATACGTTCAGCAGATAACTGAATGGGGGTAAGCGGATTCTTTATTTCATGTGCAATTCGACGTGCAATATCTGCCCACGCTGATGTACGTTGTGCTTCAACAAGATCTGTAATATCATCAATTGTAAGAACCCAAGAATGTCCTTGTCCATCATCTTCTTCTATCGTAATTTGCACATTACAAACACGTTCTTGTCCCGCAACACTTAAAGTAACCTGCTCACGGTGATTTTTACGATCTAGCGAACGCGCAAATTGAAAAACTTGCCAAATTTCAGAGCTGAGCGACAAAAGACTATGTCCAATAACTTGCTCGGAACGAATATCAAACATCGTTTCCATAGACCGATTAATAATTGTAATATCACCATTATTATCAATGCCAGCCACTCCAGCTGTTACGCCAGATAAAACAGCTTCAGAAAAACGCCGCCTCTCATCAATTTGATCACGAACGGCAATCAACTCATTGCGCCGACTTTTCAATTCACTGACCATATAATTAAAAGTTTTTGATAACTGCCCAATATCTCCATCCTTTGCTCGTACTGGCACAAAGACTTCCATATTCCCAGAAGCCACATCATCAGCCGCACTAATAAGGCGACGAATAGGACGCACCAAGCGATCAGCAACCGCAATACCAGACCAAATAGCTGATAAGAATAAACTAAAAAAAAGACACAAATACAGCATGCCAAATGCAATTTGCGTCAACAAACGATTTTCATTTAAAGCACGATAACGATCTGTATTGATTTCTGTCAGACGCAAAGCGGATAAAACTTCTTTATCAACATCACGCACCAAATACAAAAATGTATTCGGAATATTGGTAAATTTTAAAACAATACCAAAATAATCATGAACCCCTGGTTGAAAAGAAAAAGGCCTCACACTTGTTGCACGCTCAATAAGATTGGAGGGTGGTATAGGCAGTTTATCCTCATCACCAAGATTACTCGATATAAACACAGCTCCGCTAGAGCTTAACAAAAATGCCCCACGCAGATTTCTTCCTATAGCGTGACGCGTCAACTGCATCCTATATTCAGCTGGACTACGTTCTAAAAGCTTTTTATTATCAAGTGCAAATGCCATAGCATAAGATAAATTTTTCAAATTTTGAAGCATTTCATCTGCATAAGCATTCGCTAAATCGATAGAAGAACCTACAATTTGCCGTGTTGTTGTATCAAACCATCTATCAAGTCCTAAATTCAGTGCCGTCCCCGATACAAGAGCCACTGCAACAGCCGGCACTGTTGCAACAAGTGCAAACAATGAAATAAGGCGAACATGAAGACGTGAACCTGCACGCCTTGAACGCCAAGCACGAATGATAGGGATCATCTCATAAAAAACAATGATAACAAGCCCTAAAACCCAGAAACTATTAATCCCTATAAGAATAAGAGTTACAGCTCTACTAGGCACAACAAAGGTTAATCCTATAAGAATGATAAACGAAATCGACGCTGTCAGCAAAGCCAACACAATGATTGTGATACCTAACCCTTTGCTCAAGCGATACAACTCATCGTTACCCGTATCTCGATCTATGTCTTGGAGATTCATTACAGATGTTGTATTCATGATTAGCTTGTATTACCTTGTCCCATTGTTTCTATATAACCTTTTGTGACAAAAATTGACAATAGTACCAGCATATTTAAAATAAAGCTAATCTAATACATGAAGAAATAACTTCTATATTTTCCAGAATATATTTAAAATAACATGCACTCAGTGATAATTTATGGAAAAAATCAATGCGGTTAACAAAACAAACAAATTATGCTCTCCGAATGCTTATGTATTGTGCAGATAATCAGGGATCTTTGAGTCGTGTTCCGGAAATTGCTAAAGCATATGCCGTTTCCGAGCTTTTTTTATTTAAAATCCTTCAACCTCTTGTTGAAGCAGGTTTTATACAGACAGTACGAGGACGCAATGGCGGTGTAAAACTAGCTAAACCTGCAGCAGAGATTTCTGTAGCTGATGTTGTGAAAGTAACAGAAGACAACTTCTACATGGCAGAATGTTTTGATGCTGTAGAGCCCCATTGCCCATTGATCGATTTTTGTGGTTTAAATACCGCACTTCAAAAAGCATTAAATGCTTTTTTTGATGTATTATCCGTGATATCCCTTGCTGATCTGCAACGGACTCCCCTTCGAAAAAAAATTAAAATTAATGATCATAAAATGATAAACTAAGATAATAAAAGGAGACGAAATATTTCTATTGCAGCAATAATATTAGCCGCTGGACGCGGTGAAAGAGCAGAATCTCCACAAAAAATTCCAAAACAGTACCGACTTCTAGGAAGTAAGCCAGTTATTTTTCATACTGTGCAGTGCTTTTTGCAAAATCCTGCCATCACAACTATTGCTCTTGTTATTCACCCAGAAGACCATAAAATCTGTGAACAAGCTATTACCGATTTTAAAGAGCATCTTATTGTGGTTGAAGGAGGTCATACACGTCAAGATTCCACCTTACATGGGCTTCATGCACTCAAAAAATTCAATCCCCAATATGTGCATATTCATGATGGCGCACGCCCCTTTATTGAAAACCAACTCCTCGAGAAAATCCATACCACCATAAACCATCAAGAAGGCATTATCCCCGTTCTTGCTATCTCTGATACCATCAAACGCGTAAATAACGAATACCATGTTTTAGAAACAATCCCACGTACTCATCTTTATAGTGCACAAACTCCACAGTGTTTTCCTTTTGAATATATTTTGGCTGCCCATGAAAAAGCAAAAAAAGCTTGCAAAAAAGAATTCACTGATGATTCTTCCATTGCTGAATGGTTTGGGATTCCTATGCGTACCATCCCTGGAGATCCCAAGAATATAAAAATTACATGGCACGAAGATTTTGATACTGCACATTTATATCTCCAAAAAAAAATGCACATGTTTCCCGATATCCGCACCGGCAATGGTTATGATGTTCATTCTTTTGAAGAAGGAACTTCTCTTATATTATGTGGCATAAAAATTCCTTTTCATAAAAAGTTAAAGGGACACTCTGATGCTGACGTTGCTCTTCATGCATTAACAGATGCCATTCTCGCTACTCAGGGCGCAGGAGATATAGGCACACATTTTCCTCCTTCTGATCCTCAATGGAAAAATGAATCTTCGGAAATTTTCCTCCGTCATGCTCTTGATATTGTTAAACAAGCAGGGGGTCGTATCGCCAATGTTGATATCACACTTATCGCCGAGGAGCCTAAAATTGGTCCCTATCGTCATATAATGGTAGAAAATCTTATGAATATGCTCAAAATTTCACCTGATCGAATATCTATAAAAGCAACAACAAATGAAAAACTTGGATTTATTGGTCGTGGTGAAGGCATTGCAGCTTTTGCAACAGCAAGCGTCCTTTATCCAGGAGAAACTCCTCAATGACATATTTTTATGAAAAGAAAGCACGTGAAGTTCTTGCAGCTTGTCGACAAAAAAGGGTTCTTTTAACAACTGTTGAATCTTGTACAGGAGGGCTCATTGCTGCAAATATCACCAATATTGCAGGGTCATCAGATGTATTTGATTGTGGATTCGTTGTTTATTCAAATGAATCTAAAACGCGTCTTGTTGGTGTATGCGCTGAACTTATAAAAAATTATGGTGCCGTTTCAAAAGAAGTTGCCATAGCAATGGCTGAGGGTGGTTTAAAATATTCACAAGCTGGAATTGCAGTTTCCGTAACAGGAATTGCTGGACCAGGGGGAGCATGTCTTAATAAACCCGTAGGGCTTGTGCATTGTGCAGTTGCTTACAAAGATCATAAAACCTCACACACAGAAATGCACTTTGGCAATCTTGATCGCAAGGACATTCGTTACGCAACCGTTGAAAATGCTTTAAAAATGATCTTGAAATCTCTCCAATGAGCTTCCCCACTCCGATTTCCGAATTTCGCATCACCACAATTACAGATAATATATG
This sequence comes from Bartonella japonica, assembly GCF_040545385.1. Taxonomy (NCBI): domain Bacteria; kingdom Pseudomonadati; phylum Pseudomonadota; class Alphaproteobacteria; order Hyphomicrobiales; family Bartonellaceae; genus Bartonella; species Bartonella japonica. The sequence continues at coordinate 35,207 of NZ_JBEPLT010000011.1, read as the reverse complement.
ATACGAATCATATGATAAAGTCAGCAGAGTTAATTAGGTTACCGACGAACCATAAATCTGATGCGCACGCATTTCAAAAGCATCTGTAAATTTACGAAAAGCAATATCGAACATTGATCCCATTATTAACCCAAGCATTTTGTTTTTAAATTCATAATCAATAAAAAACTCTACATAACATGAATGAATATTCTCAATATCACGAAATACCCAGCGATTTTCAAGATATCTAAATGGACCATCAATATATTTAACCTCTATCAGATTTTTCTTCGGCTGGAGAAAAACTTGGGTCGTAAAAGTTTCTCGAATGACCTTATAGCCAACTGTCATATCAGCAAGAAGCAACACCTTTTCTTCATATTCTCTGCGAGAACGTACTTTTAAAGCTTCACACATCGGTAAAAATTCAGGATAACGCTCAATATCTGAAACAAGATCGAACATTTCACAGGCACTGTGGGCAACCTGCCGATGTGTTGTAAAAGTCGGCATAACTATCTCTGTAAAGCAAATTTTTCATCACGTGCTTTTTGCAAGATTGCAAAATCGTCCCCAGCATGATGAGAGGAACGCGTTAAAGGATTGGAAGCCATATGCAAAAAACCCTTCACTTTACCAATCTTAGCAAAAGACTCAAACTCTTCAGGAGGTACAAAACGAATAACAGGATGATGCTTTCGCGTAGGCTGCAAATACTGCCCAATTGTCATAAAGTCAACATCAGCAGAGCGCAAATCATCCATCAATTGAAGAATTTCATTTCGTTCTTCCCCAAGACCAACCATAATTCCTGATTTTGTAAAAATCGTCGGATCAAGTTCTTTAACACGTTGTAATAAACGAATCGAATGAAAGTAACGTGCCCCAGGACGAACTTTTAAATATTTAGAAGGAACTGTTTCTAAATTATGATTAAAAACATCAGGCTTAGCATCAACAACAATCTCTAAAGCACCATCCTTATGATGAAAATCAGGTGTTAGCACTTCGATGGTTGTCTTGGAAGCCTTTCGACGAATAGCATGAATAACTTTTGCAAAATGCTCCGCACCACCATCAGCTAGATCATCGCGATCAACAGACGTAATTACAACATGTTTTAATTCCATTTGTGCAACAGCATCTGCTATACGTTCCGGCTCATTCTCATCAACCGGCAGTGGAATACCCGTTGCAACATTGCAAAAAGCACAAGCTCTCGTACAAATTTCACCTAAAATCATAAAGCTGGCATGCCGTTGACTCCAACATTCACCAACATTTGGACACCCTGCTTCTTCACATACGGTTACTAATTTATGAGCACGTACAATACCATATGTTTCCTTATATGCCTGTGATGTTGGTGCTTTTACACGAATCCAATCCGGCTTTTTTTGAACGCTTGTATCCGGACGATGTGCCTTTTCAGGATGGCGTAAACGTCTATTCGCAACTCTATCAACAACCGTAACCATTTAAGCCTCTGCCTCGTAGGTATAGAACACCGATGAAAACCAAATATAAGATCTTTCATACAGCTCATTCATCAAGCGTTTAAAACCTGTCCATAAGCATCCAATACACTTTCCTTCATCATTTCCGATAATGTTGGATGTGGAAAGACGGTATGCATTAATTCTTCTTCGGTTGTTTCAAGATTCATAGCGATAACAAAACCTTGTATCAATTCTGTTACCTCTGCCCCTACCATGTGCGCTCCAAGAAGCTGACCTGTTTTTTTATCAAAAATAGTTTTCACTAATCCTTGATCTTCACCCAAAGCAATAGCTTTGCCATTTGCTGAAAAAGAATAACGACCAACACGTATATCATAGCCCGCTTCTTTTGCTGCCGCTTCTGAAAGACCTACAGAGGCAACTTGCGGTGTGCAATATGTACAACCTGGAATTTTTCTCTTATCAAGTGGATGCGTATTCTCTAAACCCGCAAGATGCTCAATGCATATCACGCCTTCTTCTTCTGCCTTATGAGCCAACATAGGGGGACCAGCGACATCACCAATAGCATAGATACCCTCTACACCTGTCCAGCTCCATTCATCCGTTACAATGCACCCACGATCAGTTTTTATACCCAACGCTTCCAATCCCAGATTCTCAATATTCCCTTGAACTCCAACAGCTGAAATCAATCGATCCACCGTGATTGTTTCTGTTTTACCTTTAACATCAATATATGCAGTAACAGAATCGGAAGCCTTTTCAACCTTCGTTACTTTTGCTTGGCTAAGAATACGAATACCTTTTTTCTCTAATTGTTTACGAGCAAATGTTGAAATTTCAATATCTTCAGCTGGCATGATGTGAGGCATCATTTCAACAACAGTGACTTTTACCCCCATGTCATGATAAAAAGAAGCAAATTCAATACCAATTGCCCCAGACCCCATTACCAAAAGCGATTTTGGTAATGTCTGTGGAATCATTGCTTCAAAATAAGTCCAAATGAGCTTTCCATCCGGCTCGATACCAGGAAGAGAACGAGGGCGTGCACCCGTTGCAATAATAATATACTTTGCTTGATAAATTCCTTCTCCTAAAGTTCCTTTAGGTACTGGATTTTGCGGTTGCATAATTGGTTTTGACGATGAAGAAACCATAATTTCCGTAAAATTACCTTCTTTTGCTTTTTTAGCAAGCTTCGCTTCACCCCAAATGATATCGATTTTATTTTTTTTCATCAAAAAACCAACACCAGAATTTAAACGCGCCGAAACTCCACGAGAACGCGTCACAATATCTTTGATATTTGCTTCAATTGAACCGTTAATCTTTAAACCATAATCTTTTGCATGTTCAGCAAAATGCTTCATTTCTGCGGAACGTAAGAGTGCCTTTGTTGGAATACACCCCCAATTTAAGCAAATCCCACCGAGATGTTCACGTTCAACAATTGCAGTCTTGAAACCACATTGTGCCGCACGAATTGCGGTTACATATCCGCCAGGACCTGATCCAATCACAATTACATCATAAAGATTCGCCACAGTAATCCCTCCATGGATATACAAAAACGGATATATACTCTTTAAGCTTAAGATAAACAAACAATATGATAGAACTTTCTTGTGTCTCTCATTTTAAGCTTCTCACGAATGGCTTTAACCACATTAAAAGCGGCAATACTACTGGGCCTTTCAATCTTTTTACCATATTAACACATCACACACAGACAATTTATGTAAAGCATTTTAAAATAATTCACATTAACATTGTTAATGGATTCTCAATTATCTTCTTAAAAGCCCGTGCAAGCTCTGCTGCTAACGCACCATCAACAGCACGATGATCAGCAGAAATTGTAACAGACATAACAGTCGCGATTGCTAATGCACCATCCTTAACAACAGCACGTTGTTCACCGGCACCAATGGCAAAAATCGTCGCATGGGGCGGATTAAGAATAGCAGAAAAACTTTTCACGCCATACATTCCCATATTTGATATAGCTGTTGTTCCTCCTTGATATTCTTCCATTTTTAATTTGCGCTCCCGTGCACGTTTTGCAAAATCCTTCATCTCGTTAGAAATCACTGATAAAGATTTTTCTTCTGCATGACGAACAACAGGTGTAATTAAACCATCCGGAACAGAAACTGCTACACCAACATCACAGTGTTTGTGATGAATCATCCCACCTTCCAGCCAAGAAACATGAGCTTCCGGAACAGCCTTCAAAGAAAGTGCTACAGCTTTAATAACCATATCATTAACAGAAAGCTTATAAGCAAGCTTACCTCCTTCTTGCGTCTTAACCATTGGTGCTGCAGCATTCAATTGGGAACGAAGCTCTAATAACGCATTGAGCTCACAATCTACCGTTACATAAAAATGTGGTACCGTCTGCTTTGATTCAACCAAACGTCTAGCGATTGTTTTACGCATATTATTATGAGAGGTGAATGTATATTCATCCTCTTTAAAGAGTTTTAGTATCTGTTCGTCAGACACGCCTACTCTTATCGGCTTTCCAATTTGTGATGAACAGGAACTTTCAAGAATACCACCATTCAATGCTTTTTCTATATCGCGCCTAATAATACGTCCATGTGGACCACTCCCAGAAACAAGTGATAAATCGAGTTTTGCCTGAGCTGCTAATCGCCGCGCTAAAGGAGAAGAAAAAAGACGTGTGTTTTTTTTATCTTGTTGTACGAAAGTCTGAGCTGTTGATACATAAGACATCTCTGTAGCCTTTGAATCTATCTGCTTTACGTCTGTTGATTTTTTGAGAATATTTGCATCTCCTTTTTCTTTGAGTGCAAAAGGAAAAGGCATTTCATCCGCAACTTTTGCAGCTTCGGCTAAATCTTCACCTTCTTCTGCCAAAACAACAATTAAACTGTTCACTTTAACACCTTGCGTTCCAGCAGGGACTAAGATCTTAGCAACTGTTCCCTCATCAACAGCCTCTACTTCCATTGTTGCCTTATCTGTTTCAATTTCAGCAATAACATCACCAGAAGAAACCTTATCCCCTACCTTAATATTCCATTTTGATAAGTTTCCTTCTTCCATAGTCGGAGAAAGCGCAGGCATTGTAATTTTAATGGGCATAATGCTTTTCTCCTCATGATCTATAAGTTACAGCCTTAACGGCTTCAACAATTTCAGCAGTGCTGGGTAAAGCCAACTTTTCAAGATTGGCAGCATAAGGCATTGGAACATCTTTACCAGAAATTGTAGCAACTGGAGCATCAAGATAGTCAAAAGCCTGTTGCATAACACGCGTTGCTATTTCAGTTCCAACGGATGATTGAGGATATCCTTCTTCAATAGTTACCAAACGTCCTGTTTTTTTCACTGAAGAAACAATCGTCGGAAGATCCATTGGACGAATAGTCCGTAAATCTATCAGTTCAACATCAATACCAAGTTTTTCAATTTCTGGTAATGATTGAACCGCATAATGCATTCCAATTCCACACGCAACAATCGTGACATCTTGTCCAGTTTTATGAATACGCGCTTTACCAATAGGCAAAACAAAGTCATCAATTTGAGGAACCTCAAATTGATGACCATATAAAATCTCATTTTCAAGAAAAATAACAGGATTGTCATCACGAATAGCAGCTTTTAACAAACCTTTTGCATCTGCAGCACTATAAGGCATAATAACTTTAAGACCTGGCACATGACCATACCATGCAGCATAACACTGAGAATGCTGCGCACCAACACGCGCAGCAGCACCATTGGGACCACGAAAAACCATAGGGGCAGTCATTTGCCCACCAGACATATAACCAGTTTTCGCTGCAGAGTTGATAATTTGATCAATTGCCTGCATAGCAAAATTAAATGTCATAAATTCAACAATGGGACGCAAACCTCCAAATGCAGCACCAACAGCCAATCCTGCAAAACCATGTTCCGTGATTGGTGTATCAATAACTCGGCGCGCACTAAATTCTTCTAATAAACCTTGGCTAACCTTATAAGCACCTTGATATTGCGCTACTTCCTCTCCCAAAAGAAAAACCATTTCATCACGCCGCATTTCTTCAGCCATCGCCTGATTAAGTGCTTCACGCACCGTCATCGTCACCATTGCTGTTCCCACTGGGATATCAGAATCGGGAAGAATATTCACAGTAGAAGATTCCAGCACAGATGAAGAAAAAGAAGAGGAATCGCCTCTATTTTTGGGATGCGTGTTTAAAGAATCGGCAGTTTGTGAAATATCCTCAACAGCTTCACCTTCCTCCAACAATACTGCAATAGTCGTGTTAACCCTCACAGCTTCAGATCCCTCAGGAACAAGAATTTTACCAAGTGTCCCTTCATCAACAGCCTCTATTTCCATCACCGCTTTATCAGTTTCAATTTCAGCGATCACATCACCAGAGCTCACTTTATCGCCTTCTTTCTTAAGCCATTTAGACAGTTTACCTTCTTCCATCGTCGGTGAAAGCGCAGGCATCAAAATATTAATAGACATATTTGCTTCCTTCGCATCAAACTAAAATATCAGTATAGAGCTCAGAAGCATCCGGCTCTGAATCACTTTGCGCAAAATCTGCGGCGTCTGCAACAATCGCACGCACCTCTTTATCAATAGATTTTAAATCATCCTCACTTGCCCAGCCTTGTTTAAGAATACGATCCTTTACCTGATCAATTGGATCTTGCTCTTCTTTTATTTTTTGAACCTCTTCTTTTGATCTATATCTTGCTGGATCAGACATGGAGTGACCGCGATAGCGATAAGTCTGCATATCAAGAATAATCGGTCCTTTACCCGAACGCGCCCAAGATATTGCTTCATCAGCAGCACCTTTTACTGCTCGAACATCCATACCGTTAACAACAATACCGGGAATCTCAAAAGAAAGACCACGACGGGAAAAATCAGTGTCTGCAGATGCACGTGCAACAGATGTTCCCATAGCATACTGATTATTTTCAATGATATAAATAACAGGGAGCTTCCAAAGCGAAGCCATATTAAAACTTTCGTAAACCTGTCCCTGATTTGCAGCACCATCACCAAAATATACTAATGTCACATTATCTTTACCAAGGTACTGATTTGAAAATGCCAAACCAGAACCAATTGGAACCTGCGCACCAACAATGCCATGCCCACCGTAAAAATTCTTTTCTTTAGAAAACATATGCATAGACCCTCCCTTCCCCTTAGAAAAGCCCCCTCGACGACCCGTCAATTCCGCCATAACACCACGCGGACTCATCCCAACCGCCAACATATGTCCATGATCACGATAAGAAGTGATCACTTGATCACCTTCTTTTGCTGCCTTTAATGTCCCAACAACAACAGCTTCTTGCCCGATATAGAGATGACAAAAACCACCAATAAGCCCCATACCATAAAGTTGACCTGCTTTTTCTTCAAAACGACGAATTAAAAGCATTTCACGATAGGCATCAATTTCTTCTTCTTTTGTAAAACGCGCTATTGATGCACTCTTTGTGGTGTTTGTTGATAATGCAGTATGCATCACCGACGCAGAACTTTTTTTAGATTTTTCTGCCATATGAAACTCCCTTTATATGATTATCCAAGGATAACCTCTACGAACATAAGTTACAAGCACTATCAATCAGCTCCAATGCTATCATAGATAATTGTTTCAAAATATTTTTTGAAATTAAGTAATTTCTCATTAACTTTTAATATCATTTAAAGGAGTTAAAATTGTCAATTCATTTGGCTTAGAAAGATTTAAATTATCCCGAATATACTCATCCAACATATCTTTCTCAATATGTCCGTTGCGCAAAAGAGCAATACGTTTTTCAATGAATATCCGTTCAGCCTCTACTTTATGAAGCTCCTCTTCTAATTCAACAATACGTTGATTAACCTCACTGCGTGAATACAGACCGTATTCACCATGATAAATGTGATAACTGAAATAGCTTAAAACTCCCACCGTTATAAGTGGCAGTACAAAGCGCATTTTGATCGATTTGCGTTTCTGCTTTGTCCACATAAAATAGCACAGTCTTTATAGCATAACCCTCTTAATACTTCGCTAGACTATGCATCATTTTGATTAACGCCTCATTACCAAATACACACATAAAAAATAATTTTTTGCTATATATTCACCACAAGAATTCCGATATATGTCTATTTATTGCGTTTTAATAAGGTTATACAGTGCATCAGCTTGTGATTTTACAACCGTTTTTGTCTGTAAAGTGGCCTGTTAAAATAAACATGAAATCAATAAGCGCCCAAATTCCAGATATGATCGCTCCCAAAAGAGTTATCGTTAGAATAAGCATTAAAATACCAGTTCCAATTTTACCAACCATAAAACGGTGAATACCCAACGACCCCAAAAAAAAGACAAACAAATGCTAAGAGTATTTTTGATTGTTCTGACTGCCTTTCATTCAGGAGAGGCAAAATAGATCTAATTAGTGTCACCTTCACACACAAAATCAACTGCATCACCAATTTTTGGTGGTTTTTTCCCTAACCAATCCCAAGTTGCAAACTGATAACGTTTACCATCATCACCGGAGACGAGATAAGTTCCTTGATCTTGATTAATAATCTTACCTTTCATTTTCATCACCTATAAAATTGTTATTCACATGCCATGAATAAGCATGTATCTTTACTTAACTAGTAGAACATTGATTAACTTCACGGTAGAACATAACTTTATGTTCACCATGGCAAATATGATAACTGAAATAGCTAAAAATCCCCCCAATAAATTAAAATCCCCTGCCACTTAAAAAGCGGCAACAAAAAACACCAAAAAGTTTGAAATCTATTTTAAAGATACAAAACAATATACTCTTTTACAACATTTTTATTTAAATGCACATTATTTTTATTAGCTTAACCTCATAAAATAACTATACTTAATAAGATTATCTATCTCTTTATATTATAATATACAATTTCTACTAACTTGTAATTTGATCCCCATTTTTATCGGTAAACTTACCAGCTATAATGACTATAAAATCAACAATCGACCAAATCCCTGTAATGATTACCCCCACAAGTGTTAAAGACAAAATCAACATTAAAGAACCAGTTTTGACTTTACCAACCATAAAGCGATGAACACCAAATATACCAGCAACCCAACAAATAAGTGCTAACATCACTTTCGAATACTCTGAACCTTGTTGCAATAATGGAAAAACAGAATTAATAGAATCCCCATCACATATAAAATCAATGGAATCCCCTACTCTTGGTGGTTTTTTTCCTAACCAATCCCAAGTTGCAAATTGATAACGCTTACCATCATCACCGGAGACGAGATAAGTTCCTTGATCCTGACTAATAATTATACCTCTCATCTTTAACACCTATAAAATCTACCGTATATATATATTTATATAAAAATTAAATCATATAATCCATAAAGAATATAATGATCTAAAAATTTTATGCTTTTCACTATCAACGATGAAAATTACCAGCATAACATGCCTGTTCTCCAAGCATTTCCTCAATACGAATGAGCTGATTATATTTTGCTAACCTATCTGAACGTGCAAGCGAACCCGTTTTAATTTGCCCACAATTTGTTGCAACAGCAAGATCTGCAATAAAAGAATCTTCTGTTTCACCCGAACGATGAGAAATAATAGCACGATAACCTGCTTTATGCGCTGTTTCTACAGAATCAAGTGTCTCGCTCAATGTGCCAATTTGATTCACTTTAATAAGAATAGAATTGGCCGCTCCTATTTTAATACCATGACGCAAACGCATAGAATTTGTTACAAACAAATCATCGCCAACAAGCTGACACTTGTTACCTATCGAATCAGTAAGTAACTTCCAACCATCCCAATCGTCTTCAGCCATCCCATCCTCAATCGTAATGATAGGATAATCTTTAACCAGTTGTGCCAAATAATCCACCTGTTCCCTAACATCGCGACACTTACCCTCACCTTTATAAAAATACAAACCATCTTTATAAAATTCGGTTGAAGCGCAATCTAAACCAAGTGCAATTTGCTCACCTGGTTTATATTTACATGCTATTATAGATTCCATAATAAAATCAATTGCCTGCTCGGCACTTTTAAATTGCGGTGCAAAACCACCTTCATCACCGACATTGGTATTATAGCCGGCATCTTTTAAACGTTTTTTTAACGTATGAAAAACTTCAGCACCATAGCGAATAGCTTCCTTCACTGTAGAGGCTCCGACTGGAATAATCATAAACTCTTGAAAATCAATCGGATTATCAGCATGAACACCACCATTAATAATATTCATCATTGGTGTAGGAAGAACATGTGCTTGTGTACCACCAATATAACGATATAAAGGCAACTTCAATGAGTCTGCAGCTGCTTTTGCAACAGCCAGCGAAACACCAAGAAGTGCATTAGCACCAAGACGTGCTTTGTTTGGTGTTCCATCCAAGGCGATCATTGCTTGATCAATAGCAATTTGATTTTTTGCATCCCTCCCACCAAGTTCTTCAAGGATTTCACCATTGACTGCAGCAATTGCCTTTTCAACGCCTTTTCCTTGATAGCGCAGATCTCCATCACGAAGCTCAATGGCTTCATGTGCTCCTGTTGATGCTCCTGAAGGAACAAGAGCACGTCCAAAAGCCCCATCCTCCAAATGAACTTCAACCTCTACTGTTGGATTACCTCGACTATCAAGAACTTCACGTCCAACAATATCAACAATTATAGTCATGTATCCTTCCTATCCAACAAAAATGTTACTTCATTCTAAACGCAATAATGATGAAAGATCCTTTTTATTCAATGCATTTTTTTGACAGATAATCAAATTCCATTAAAGTCTCAAGTAATCTTTGGAGATGATCAATTTTAACCATATTAGGCCCATCAGAGGGTGCATTATCGGGGTCTTGATGTGTTTCTAAGAAAATACCTGCCACCCCAACAGAAACAGCTGCACGTGCCAAAATTTCAACAAACTGACGCTGTCCACCAGATGAAACACCTTGACCACCAGGTTCTTGAACAGAATGCGTTGCATCAAAAATAACAGGAGCTTGAAATGAACGCAAAATGGGCAATGAACGCATATCGGAAATAAGTCGGTTATAACCAAAAGAGGTACCTCGCTCACAAAGCATAACATTAGGATTACCGCTTTGTGTGACCTTTTCTAAAACATTCTTCATATCCCATGGCGCCAAAAACTGACCTTTTTTAATATTAATAACACATCCTGTTTTTGCTGCTGCCACCAAAAGATTTGTTTGACGACATAAAAAAGCCGGTATTTGCAAAACATCCACCGTGGAAGAAACGGTCGCGCATTGCTCTTCTGTATGTACATCAGTTAATATCGGACAATTAAATTCCTTCTTCAGATCAGAAAAAATAGCCATTGCTTTTTCAAGACCAATACCACGTGCTGCACTCAAGGACGTTCTGTTAGCTTTATCGTAACTCGATTTATAAACAAATCCGATACCAACTTGATCCGCAATTGTTTTGATCCGGCCAGCCATTTCAAAAGCATGGTCCCGACTTTCCATCTGACACGGACCTGCAATCAATGAAAGGGGAGATTCATTTGAAAAGATAACATTCTTTACTTTCACAACAGCATTTGGTTTAAACATTTTATCCCTCAAAAAGCAAATAATCAAAATTTATAATTAAACCAATCTACTCTGTTCAACAGCGGCTTCAATGAAAGAAGAAAAAAGTGGATGCGGATCAAATGGACGTGACTTTAACTCCGGATGATACTGAACACCAATGAACCAAGGATGATCTGCATATTCTATCGTTTCTGGTAAAACACCATCAGGCGACATGCCTGAAAAAACTAAGCCACATTTTTCCAATGTATCTTTATAATCAATATTTACCTCATAACGATGACGATGCCGCTCGCAAACCCTTGTCATTCCATAAATTTTTGCTATATGGCTACCTTCCTTTAATTCAGCTGTAAAAGCACCAAGCCGCATTGATCCGCCGAGATTTCCACATTTTGTACGTTTCTCAAGAATATCCCCTTTCAGCCATTCTGTCATTAAACCTACAATCGGATTTTGCGTCTCACAAAACTCACTTGATGAAGCATTCTCAATATGTGCAATATTGCGTGCAGCCTCTATACAGGCCAATTGCATGCCAAAACAAATACCTAAAAATGGAATTTTACGCTCACGTGCAAATTGAATCGCTTGAATTTTACCTTCTGCACCACGTGCTCCAAAAGCACCAGGAACCAAAATTCCATGAACTTTTTGTAAATAAGATGCAGGATCTTCTCTTTCAAAAAGCTCTGCTTCAATCCACTCAATATTAACCTTTACCTTATTAGCTAACCCCCCATGCGCAATTGCTTCAATAAGAGACTTATAAGCATCCTTAAGTCCTGTATATTTTCCAACAACAGCAATTGTAACTTCTCCTTCTGGATGATGAATTCGATGGGTAATATCTTTCCAACGATCCATTTTAGGCTCAAGCACAGAATTCATTCCAAAAGCAGAAAGAACTTCTGAATCTAGTCCCTCTTTATGATATGCTATGGGAACATCATAAATTGTTGGCATATCTAATGCCTGAATTACTGCACTTGAACGAACATTACAAAAAAGTGATAATTTGCCCCGCTCTGTTTCTGGAATAGGTCGATCTGCACGCACCAACAAAATATCGGGAGCAATACCGACTGACTGTAATTCTTTGACGGAATGTTGTGTTGGTTTAGTCTTTAATTCACCAGCCGAAGGGATATAAGGCATTAAGGTAAGATGCACATAAACTGCACTTTGCTTTGGTAATTCATTGTGAAGCTGACGAATCGCTTCAAGAAAAGGCATTGCCTCAATATCACCTACTGTACCACCTATTTCACACAAAACAAAGTCAAACTCTTCATTTCCCTTCGTAATGAATCTCTTAATTTCATCGGTAACATGAGGAATAACTTGAACTGTAGCCCCTAAATAATCACCACGTCGTTCTCGTTCAATAATATTTTGATAAATACGCCCTGTCGTAATGTTGTCTTGGCTATTCGCAGAACACCCTGTAAAACGCTCATAATGACCAAGGTCAAGATCAGTTTCTGCACCATCATCAGTGACAAACACCTCACCATGTTGATAAGGTGACATCGTACCTGGATCAACATTCAAATAAGGATCAAGTTTGCGAATCCGTACGCAATACCCACGAGCTTGCAGTAATGCAGCTAATGCTGCTGCTGCGATGCCTTTTCCAAGCGAAGAAACCACACCACCAGTAATAAAAACATAACGTGCCATGGGGTTACTGTGATAAGCCGTTTGTAATGATTTTTCCAGTAAAAAATGCAAAAAGAAACAATTTTTCTTTTCTAAAATAAAATAAAAAGGTGAAAAAATCACCTTTTTAAAATCTATACTTTCTTGAAAAACTATTTTGTAGCACTATCCGGCACTGGATCTTCAAGAGCCGGTGGAACTGGGTTTTCAGTTTCAGAATCTGTAGATTGATCTTGTTCTTGAGATGGAGGTGTAACATCTCCTAATTGTTCAAGAATAGAAGGCTGAGCTCCACCTTCTGATGATGGTATTGATTCCGAATCCCCTTTATTTGTAGAATTTTGTTTAACTGGAATACGCTTGAGAATATCAGAACTGGAATTCGATATACTCCCCACCACAGTAAGTCCAATAGATACTGCAAAAAAACAACATGCCAAGATAGCCGTAAAACGGGTTAACGGATTTTTTGACCCACGGGTTTTCATCAATCCTGAACCACTGCTAACACCAAGACCGCCACCTTCTGAAGGCTGAATTAATATAACACCGATCAAAGTAATAACAATCAAAAAATGGATAACGATAAGTACTGTTTGCATAAATCCTGCTCTTTAAATAAATATTTATAGCTATTTACACATAAATAACGCATAATCCAAGGGAAAACTAAGATTTCTCTTTTATAATTTACGATAAACATTGCAAATAGTTAAAAAATCAATCGCTTTTAAGCTCGCTCCACCTATTAGAGCACCGTTAACATGGTCAATGCTTAAAAGCTCAAATGCGTTGGATGGCTTGACTGATCCACCATAAAGCAACCGCATCTTGTTTCCTTCATCACCAAAACGAGAACGCATTTCATCACGAATAAACTCGTGTACTTTCGCAACATCTGATGAAGTCGCTGTATTTCCGGTCCCTATAGCCCATACAGGTTCATAAGCGATAATGACGTTCTGTGCTGTTGCGTCATCTGGCAAAGACCCCTCAAGCTGCCGTGTGAGCACCTCAAATACTTTATTGCTTTTACGCTCTTCCAATGTTTCACCAACACAAACAAGAGCAACAAGATCTGCCTTCCACGCCGCCTGTACTTTAGCACAAATAATCGCATCACTTTCCTGATAAACTGTGCGACGTTCTGAATGTCCAATAATCACATGACTAGCTCCTGCTTCTTTAAGCATAAAAGCTGAAATATCTCCAGTATAAGGGCCATGATCATCAAAATGACAATTTTGCCCCCCTAAAAGAAGGGATTCACCACTTAATATATCAGAAGCACGCGATAAAAGTGTTGCTGGAACACAAATAAGTGCTTCAAACAAACGGCCTAAATCAGAGCTAACGCCAACAGCAATAGCACGCAACTCTCCAAGTGATTCACCCGTTCCATTCATTTTCCAATTCCCAGCGACAAAAGGCCGAATATTTGGAGACATATCTTCACCTCAAAAGCTATTACAACACATTATTTATCCTTAGCTATCAAATTATAAAATGAAAGCAAGTCTTTAAGCTTGCATCTTTCGTATCTTTATTGCAAATTCCGTTATTGCTTTGATAATAACTCATGATAAAAATGGAATTAAACGATGCTTGACATCATAAGAAATGCTACAGCCTCCTGGATTTCCAAGGTTTTCCTTGCTATTTTACTCTTATGCTTCATACTTTTATGGGGAATCCCACAGTTACATACAAAGAGTGAAAGAGACCTTATTACTTCTGGAAAGTCGACAGTCACTATCGATCATTACCGTCTCGCACTCGCTGATCAAAGCGTACGCTTAGCGTTCGCCTCTCGTCTTGGACGAATGTTTACAGAAAATGAAATGCAACAATACAAAATTCCTGCTTTCGTTTTCAGACAATTACAACAAGATGCATTATTAGATGAACAAGCACGCAAAATGAAAATTAGCCTTTCAAAAGATGCAATAGCGCGTATTCTTGGTGATGATGATATGCTGCAAACAAATGGAACTTTTGACCAAAATGTATTTCGCAACTATCTTCAGCATTTACGTATCAACGAAAGTAATTTTCTCCATTATTACACCCAAAAGGAAAAACGTAATCAACTCATTTCAGCTTCTCTATCTGGAATGAAAGCACCAGATCTCTTTTATAAAGCACTAACCCTTTATCAAGAAGAAACACGCGTTGCTGATTATCTCGTTATTGATCTAAAGGAAAAGAAAACAATTTCTGATCCCGATCAAGAAATATTGCAAAAATGGTTTGAAACGCATCAAAATGAATTTCGTACTCCCGAATATCGTACTGTTTCCTTATTATCTATGGCATCAACAGATATTTTAAAACCCAATGATATCTCAATAGATGAAGCTAAAGCTTATTATGACCAAAATACTTCACGTTTTGAGACTCCTGAAAAACGTACAATTGAAGAGCTGCGATTCCCTACACGTGACGCTGCCGATAATGCAGCAAAAAGAATAGCCGATGGATTGAGTTTTGATGAACTCGTTAAAGCTGAAAAAAAGACTCTCAATGATATAAAAAAAGGACCTCTCACAGAAAGGGAACTTCCTCCCAAACTTGCATCCGAAATCTTTGAACTCAAACAAGGACAAATCAGTGGTGTGATCAATGATTTACAAGGTCCTGTTATCATTCGCGTAACAAATATTGAACCTTCAATCTCCGTTCCTTTTGAAAAGGTAGAGGAAGATATTCGCCAAACACTTGCCCAAAATCGTGCTATGGATGATATACGTAACAATTATACAGCAATTGAAAATGCGCGTTTTGAGGGCGCTTCTCTCAAAGAGCTCGCTGACCAATACAAATTATCTTTGCGTACAATCACCATTGATAATACAGGAAAAACAATTGAAGGAAAAATCATTGCAGATTTACCTCAAAAAGATATTTTACTCAACGCTATTTATCAATCAAATGAAGGAGTTGATCTTGATCCACTCTCTCTTCAAAAAGGTGGGTATATTTGGTATAAGGTAGATAAAATTATTCCTGCCCGTGATAAAACACTTGAAGAAGCCAAGCAGGATGTAGTTTCTCAATGGAAAAGTGAAGAAATCCAACGCCTTCTTGATGAAAAAGCTAAAAATGCTCTCAAACAACTTAATGAAGGAAAAAGTCTTGTTTCTCTCGCTCATGAACTTGGTACCATAAAACAAACAACACAGGCTTTACGGCGCCGAGATTCATCTGAAATTCTTGGAGATGAAGGTATTAAAACGTTATTTTCTAATCCCAAAAATCATTATGGCATAATAAAAGGTCCGATCGCAACAAATCGTATCGTTTATCAAATAAAAACCGTAACCATACCTGAAAACACCACCCATCATACTCTTTCATCCGATATCCGTACAAATATAGATATGATGATAAAAGAAGATGTGAAATTAGAAATGCTACAAGTGGCCAATAAAGAGCATCCTTTGAAAATTAATAGCACTCTTTATAATCAAATATTAAACAATCTTCAGTAAAAAATGTTGTAAATGATTTGTGCTCTTTAGATGATAAAATCACACTCAAAATTTCTTCTACGATTGAAAAAGTAAACAGACTTCTTTTTCATTCGTATCAGAATGAACAACATCTGTACAAATGATAAATATTTTCTGCAAACTTACCAGTTTGCAGAAAATGATTGGATGTAATTGAGAGAGAAGTTCTTTATTATAATAAAGAAAGTACTCCATACAAACGATTCTGTATCTGTTATCGTATATAAAACAACAGTCATTTATAGTTTTATAATTTATAGAAACCTCTATTCAAACATATAGATTTTTCTATAACCGTTAAACGCAGTGTTTTAATAGAAAGAAGAATTATACTTCAAAAAATGATGCAACATTGATATATTAAGGCAATGAGTATCAAAACCAATATCACCCAAAAATTAGCTGACATACTTCCTCGTAAGTCTATTTGAGGTGCTATGTTCTCTCAATCAGAAACATTTTAAACTCTCGAACAAACGTATCATCTTTCCGCAATGGCTTATTTTTCTACTTCTTATAACCATCCCCAACACTAGAAGAGTATCCTACATCATGGTCGAAGGTTTCCCCACAATAACACCTCAGAGATTAGGAACAATTTTCTAATTGGCATGTTGTTTTGAAGCGATACGTACGCCATTTCCAATAACAGCAGCCAAGGCACATAAAGCAGAACTTTTTTCTTTAGGCGATAAGAAGAGGACTAGACAAAACAGTAAAAATGCAACGATAAAGAAAGTGAGAAATATAATATATGTTTGGTTGAAGGACAGATATTCTTCTGTCAAAAAATGTAGCAAAAAGCCAGCAAATATTCCCCCTAAGACGCCACCTATTTGCTATAATATACGTGTAATAACGGCTGTATCTTTGACGTATAAACTATTGACATATTGGATGTGAGCAGACAAGCATACAATGGTGGTGATACCAAATCCTACGCCTCTTAGCAAGAATCCCAGCCCGTCCATGCTGATATTATAGCCAAAGCATAATAATCCAAATCTTGATATCACCAAACCAATGCCTATCATGAAAAAGGGAGATTTTTCTTTCCATTTTTGGCAAATAAATTTTCTTCCTATCCATGCTCCCACTCCTTACAGAGCAAGAATTGCGCCGATGATAAGAAGGTTATTTTCATGGTTCCCTCCTATGGCAACGGCTAACGGAAAATACACGAGAAAGCTATAAAAAAGAAATGAAGCAATAAGCCCCATGATCATGAGCAACGTGTAACGCGTATTTTGAAATCCACTAAAAACGATTAATTTGTTTTTTGATTTCTGATTAGAAAAAATGAATAATATAAGAGATATCATCGCTATAAATGAGATATCATCGCTATAAATGCTAGGATAGAGAGGGCGTTGTGGTTATTAATATTTCTGGATTCTGTGAGATAAAAAAACGAAATAAGGAATATGGAAAACGTTAAAAATGCAAATAAATTAAATTTTGTTTTTGCTATTTCGTTGCTCTTTAAATATTTTGCACCAAGGGCGAGTGCCAATAAAATAAGCGGAATATTGATAAAAAATAACAAACGCCAAGATACATACTGAGCAAATGAGGCTCTTACCAGCGGTCCAAAGGCAGGAGCAAAAACCGTTGGTACGGCTATGGTGCCCCATGGCTTGGCGCACTCGTTCTTGCCCAAATTGTAACGCAATAATGGTTTGGCTAAGGGGCAGTAAAAGGCCTGTTCCAATTCCTTGAACAATACGAGCAGATATAATGGTTGGAAAATTGTAGCTTAATCCTACTCCCAATGAGCCAAGCATAAAAATGAAACTTGCAAGGAGCCAAGTTCTTTTTATACCTATTCTTCCTTGCATAAAAGTGGCCATTAGCAGCCCTGGCACGGTAGCTAGAAAATAGGACGTGACAACCCATTGTATATTATTTCCTTCCACTGAAAAATAATACGCAAGATCAGGAAGGACGACATTAATAATACTCCCGTCTGTAAGAGGAAGTATACTAGAAATAATGACCGTATATACGATATATTTTTCTGATTGAGTATAGGAATCTCTCTTTTGTATGATCATGCCCTCCACAGATATTATTTTAGATATTGGTTCCGTGTCATAAATTACAGAGCCTTATTAAGAATAAACACATATTTGTGATGGCTGTGGTATTGAGATAAATGTAATTGGAAGCGCTGATAGTCCCCTTGTATATAACCCTTCTTCCTCCAAAATAAAACCATCAGTTAAACTGATGTCAATGAGTTTATCGAGGAGTCTATTCAACTCAATCTGCATAAAAGTAAAAGAAGAACCTACACAAATGTGCACGCCTGCTCGGCTGAATAGTTTGCGGTCCTTATAAGATTCAGCCCAGTTTTACTGCCCCGTTTGCGCCCTATACAAAGAATTGATTTATAATGATAATTTACTGTTTGTATATTGAATGAGAGTTCTGAATATCGTAAAATTCTCTCATTCCGAACCTGTTTATCTTAAATCAATCAAAACCATTCGCTTACACGTTACAAGCAGGATAAGCGTGTGGATAAAATTTGTACAAGAAAGGGCTAAAAATGGCTCTTATGAACCGTCTTAATACAAGATCTTTCTCAACATTGGGAGTTGGTAAATATAATGATGGTGCCGGCTTGCTTCTTCATAAGCGTAAAGATGGAGGTGCTCAATGGATTTTATGGTATACTTTTCATGGACGCCGTCGCGAAATGGGCTTGAGTACCTTGAGAGATGTTTCTTTAAAACAAAACACTGAATAATAAAATGTATACAAATAATAAAGAAAATACACGATATTTTTGTCTTATAAGAACAATTTCTTACTTCTCTAAGACCAATATAATTAACACATGAGCAGGTTTTCCAAATAACAAAAAATGATTTGATTCATAATATCTTTATTTTCTTCAACACATGTTACTAATATTTTCATTTCTCATAACAATCTTTTATCCTTATAATACCTTTGGAAAATTACCGGTTATTGCTACTCTTGTTATCAAACAATAGCGATGAAGCAATGATAAAGTTGGGCTTTCTTGAAAAACTATTGCTCCCAGCTGTACTGTTTTTTGAAGAGTTGCCGGTATAATTGCCAATGGAAGAAATGCTGGTTTAAGCGTTTTAGGTATAGTCATGTAATGCTCATAAAACTTGGTATAATAATCTTGCGATAACGCTACCATTGCTTCAATAATGTGGAGTTTTTGTTTTTCACTTACACGATTGGATTCTAACTCTTCCCTATTTACTCCTACGGTCTGAAGCATATCAGCGGGTAAATAATATTGATATCGTGATTGCATGAATGATAAAAGACGCAATACACCGCTTAATCCTTGAGAAATTCCCCCATATTCATAGATATCTGTAAAATCTTTTGCGGTATCAGGATCTAATATCTGACAAGAAAGCTGTAAAATTATACTCGCTGTCTCGCTACAATAAACTTCGAGATCATGAAGTGTTGCTATTGGATTGCGATAAAGATCTAAAATCTGCGCATTGCAATAACGTAAAAAAGCTGCCTCAGGTAAATTAAACAGCTTCATTGCTGTAAATAGATCACTTAAAATCGGATTATTTCTGCTATCTTGCATTCTACCACTCGCAATGGAATCATACCACCAACGTAATCGTATCTCGCCAATAACTGGATCATGTACAGTTTCGCGAATACGTGCAATTTCTACATTAAAAGCGTAAAGAGCAGCCAAAGCTCTGCGCTTTTTTTTAGGAGCGAATAAAACCGATATATAGCGATCACGATCCGCAGCACGTAAAATATCAAGACAATAAGGAAGAAACCTGATCATATTTGATACCTATCAACTTCCTTTTTTAGCAATTAACATTCTTTTTTTTCATATTTAAAAATAGTAGATAAACCAAGATAACTAATGGAATAACATTTTTTAATGTGCCCTTTTACAACATATTATAAATTAATATTTCTTTTATAGGCACTTATAGGCACTTTTTTATCTACGCCCAATATACGAAAATATTCTACTTCTAAAAGTTGTTTTTAAACTATAGTATAGTATGAACACTTAATCGTAAAAATTTACAATTGAAGAAATGTCTATAAAAGCTTATCGTTCGTGCACATATTTTTATTAAAATAAAAAGATGAACAATGATCGTCCTGAAATGCATGGGTTTAATACATCAAATCTTATTTATATGATATTTTTATATATACATAAAGAAAGCTATCTATCTTTTAAGATCATAACATCTAATAGAACACGTACAAAACTACAAAGAAATGAAGATAAATATTTAAAACGCTAATGCGTTATTTCATGATTTAAGAATCCAATATACTGCTATCTGTTTGTTCAGAATAACTCGAACATAATGTGTATAAGAAGAAAAACATAGTAACAGTATAGAAACTCCACAAATATTATTAAAATCCGTGGATCACATAAATGCTGTTACTGCAACGCTATTGTATCCACCCGCTAAAGAATATCAGATAGAGAAATATCGGAATTATTATATCATTATTATTCTTTTAAGTAAAAACATAACAAAGACTCGTAACAATAAATTAAACACTTTTTACTCCCTATGATATCAATTCAAAACACTTTTTAGATAAATAACAAACAATATGGGACATCTTTAAAGATGTCTTAATCGAAAAATTGCTTTTGAATTGATCAAAACAAATCAAGGATATAGATAAAAATTCTATGGAACAATCACTATCCAATTTTTTTTATTTTAATAAGGACCTTAATTTCATTAAATGATCCATCATTCTACTGCAAATAATAACGCCGCAACTGCACGATCTTCAGCTAGCAAAACATTAAATGTTCGCACCGCTGCTCCTGTATTCATTGTATCTGATGAAATACGCTTTTCCCATAAAAGCGCCCGTAACTCTTCGGGCAATCGTAATAATTCAACGCCTGTACCTATTAACAAAACCTCAATCTCAGATGCTTCTGCTAAAACACGAGATATATCCTCTTGAGTGGGAATAGGTCCTACCATATCGATACCATAAATACCTGATGGTACACAAATAATAGAACCTCTATGTGACATATCAGCAAAACGAAAACCACCATTTCCATAAGCATCAATAGGTGCACGCCCTGGAAAATGCGCTTCACGAATTTGAATTGCATGAAACATAAGTTAAATGTCCTTTATTTTAAAACCCAATTGCATTTTTTTCTCCATCGCTCAGTCAGTAAAAAACAGTCATAAACATTTCTAATTTAATAATAAGCTACATGACAATATTGACTACAAGCTCTTGCATACAAAAATATTACCCTAAAAATGCAACAGGTACTAAATGAAAAATATTTCAGATATTATGAATAAAAAATTGTAATAAAACGCATTAAATACCATATTTTCTAAATATAATTCATTGAAAAATAAACCTCGGCCTATTCTCTAAAAACAAGAAACTTCCCTCATATGAGACAATGACCTTATTCTAAGAACAATGAAAAAACCACTGCCTCCTATGAAAAAACTATTTTTAAAATATTACACAGGAAATAAAATGATTACATCTGTTGATCAACGATAACCCCACTCATACAGTGAAATAACTTTACTCTTTTACATAAGATCTCGTTATTAAAGAACGTAATGAGACTGCAGTTATATTTTAAGATTCATTTTCTTCTGATACTACTTTTTCCTCTTTAGATACGTTCACATTTTTTTTCGTTGTGATTTTAGACTTCGATTTCTGCGATGCTTTTGTTTTAACCACAGGTTTTGATTTTTTCTCTGCAACTGGTTCACCTTTAACACGAACATCAGACAATGTTGAACGGATAACGCGAATACGCATACCCTCACAAATTTCAACCTCTAATTCACCACTTTCGTCGTAAACTTTCGTAACCTTACCAATAATACCACCACCCGTAATAACAGTGTCACCACGACGCACAGCATTAAGCATTTCCTGACGTCTTTTCATTTGCACACGCTGTGGACGAATGATAAAAAAATACATAATTGCAAAAATCAGGATGAATGGGACAAAATTAACAAGTGAGAACCCATTAGAAACACCGCCTGCAGCTTGAGCATAAGCGTTAGTATTAAACATTTTTATCTCCTATAGATTAAACTTCAAGTATTTCACTCTATTTAAATAAAATTTCAGCTCAAAAAAAATCTTAGAGACCCCCTCATACAAAGTGATAACCACACACTGTAATCACAGCTTTACAGAAAGGCAATAAATCTCCTGAAAAAAATAGAAAGACATAAGAAAAAACTCAAAAAAAATAAATCTGTTTCTTCTCTAATATAGCATAAATATGAGCATCATCATCAATCAGAAAATAAATAATACAAAACAATTTTTTTCCTTCTCATAAAGTCAAACTCATCACACCCTTTAAAGAGATATTTTTTACTGAAAGATCATTTGATTTTAATTATATGTGTTTTCTCTTCTTTTGAAACCCATATAAATTATAGATTTTGAAAATAAAGTTATCATAGACTAATTTTCTAAATATTTAATAGGATCGACAGGTAATGAATTTTTACGCACCTCAAAATAGACACGTGGAGTTTTAACATTTCCTGAAAGACCAGATTTAGCAATCTCATCACCACGTCGCACTCTCTGTCCTTTGTTGACAACAAGCTTACTATTACATCCATAAATAGTAATAATATTATCTTCATGTCGAATCATCACAACATTGCCAAGCTCTTTTAATCCATCACTCGCATAAATAACCACACCATTTTCTGCCGCCTTTACTGATGACCCTTCAGGCACAGCAATATCTATTCCTCTATTCGTTGCTGTCCCTTTTTTTTGACCAAACTGGCTTAATAAACGCCCTCGCACTGGCCAACGCATCTTAGAAATTCCCGTAGTTTGTGGAGGAACACTATTATCTGTATTGGTAACAAGATCCGACGGACTAGTTTCATGATTCAATTGCATCATTTGTTGAAAAGAATTTTTCTCAATATTTGGATTTGGCTTGTTCTCTTTCGCAGAAGGTACGCTTGTTACAGGAGTTTTATATATAGGTTGAGCCTTATGCTTTACGGAAGATGTAACTTGAGACTGTAGGGAAGATTCTGTCTTTGATGGTGCTCCATTATCATTATAGGTATTTGAAGCTGCTACCGCACGCCTGCTTGGGAGTATAAGCACCTGACCAATATAAATGGAATTGCTACTTATATTATTTGCTGACTTTAATTCCTCAATACTAATCCCTATTTGCCGTGCAATACTTAACAGTGTATCTCCGCTCTGAACAATGTAAGAGTTTTTCCGACGAGTAGGAGAATTATTCATTTGTGAATGGGAAAGAGTTCCAAGATTACGTGGCGGTGCCCCCATAATTCGACTATCAGGAGAAGACATCTCATTTTGTTGTGGAGAATTATACGAAGTATTATCGTCAGACCATGAATTATCACTGCGCTCCACAGGTGGCAATTCAGTGCTTTCTATCGTACCACCATACGATAATCGTGGATCTGTAGACATATTCGATCGCGTAGGAACTGAATTATCAGAAAAAGTATTAGAGAAACGTTGCGTACTAGAACTACACCCCGCCAAAACCATAACCACCACTAAAAAAGCCACTTTCTGAAAATTATACAGAAAGATATTACCAAAAACTTTTAAACACATGGTTTTACTCACTCATCAATACTCAACTCATTCTATTAAAGCTTTTTAATCTTACCTAAGAGTTAAAATCAGATATTTTATTCATAAATACCTTTATAATAAGATCAAAACGAATTTATTATAGATTACGAAAATCAAATAATTCACGCCCTGCTTTCATTG
Source organism: Bartonella japonica (assembly GCF_040545385.1). NCBI lineage: Bacteria > Pseudomonadati > Pseudomonadota > Alphaproteobacteria > Hyphomicrobiales > Bartonellaceae > Bartonella > Bartonella japonica. Next base: position 11,150 of record NZ_JBEPLT010000011.1, on the reverse strand, counting down.
AAAAAATTAAAGCACTTCTGCAATATTTGGAATAAAGGGTTGATAACGTACTTGAAACATTTCTAAACGTTCAAATCGACTGCCAATTTTTGTATAGCACGTCATCATTTGCACCCCTTCATCAGGCCCTATAGCTTGAATGAGCATCCCATTCTCAGCTAAAAGTTCTAAAGATTCTTTTGGTTCATCAGGACGTGATGGCCAAATAAGAATACGATCAAATGTTCCCAAACCTGTAACATTACAACTTCCATCAAGTTGGCGTATAATAATATTTTCAATCCCCAAAATTTGAAATTTTTGACGCGCTAAACCAACAAGTGTTTTATAACGATCAATTGTTGTCACACGATCGCTCAAACTCGCCATAATGGCAGTACAAAAGCCAGATCCTGTACCAATTTCTAAGACACGATGCTTTTTCTTCAATGATAATGCAAAAAGAACTAAGAGCTGTTCTTCCAAACGCTCAATATATTCACCACACTCAATAGGAATAATTTTATTATCATAAGCACTGTTAAACCATGGAGAAGCCATGAAATGTTGACGCGGAATTTTCTCAATTGCCTTAAAAAAGCGAACATCATCAATTCCTTTGCTGCGCATTTTCAGTACAAGACCTGCCAATTCCTCATGAAATCGTAAAGTACTATTCTGCTCCATATTATCATTTGATCTCCAATAGAGTAATATCCTTATTGTTGTACATACAACTCACTCTTTTTAAAATGGTAAAACTTCGCGTTGGCATATCATTACTTTCAACAATAGAGATATATCCATTTTCTTGTTGCAAAATTAAGCAGTAATACAACGCATACCTTTCATATATGGTTGTAAAACATCCGGTACAATAATAGACCCATCAGCCTGCTGATAATTCTCAAGAATCGCGATCAGACAACGCCCAATCGCCGTACCAGAACCATTAAGACTATGAACGAAATGCAATGCTTTATCACCTTCCTTACGATATCGTGCATTCATGCGTCGCCCTTGAAAATCTCCACAAACTGAACAACTGGAAATTTCACGATAGCACCCTTGTCCAGGAAGCCAAACTTCAATATCATAAGTTTTACGTGCGGCAAACCCCATATCACCTGTAGAAAGAACCATTGTGCGAAAAGGCAAACTAAGGCGTTTCAACACATCTTCTGCACATTCTGTCATACGCTCCAGTTCCGTTAAAGACTGCTCTTCAGTGGTAATCGATACCATTTCCACCTTCCAAAATTGGTGTTGACGTAACATACCACGCGTATCACGACCTGCAGCGCCAGCCTCTGAACGAAAACAAGGAGTTAAAGAAGAAAAGCGCAGTGGTAAATCCGATATCTCAAGAATTTCACTGTTTACCAAATTGGTTAAAGGTACTTCTGCTGTAGAAATAAGCCACCGACCATCTGTTGTTCGAAAAAGATCATCAGAAAACTTTGGCAACTGTGCAGCTCCGTAAACGACCTCTTCACGAACAAGAAGAGGTACCGAAACTTCTGTATAACCATGCTCCTCAACATGCACATCAAGCATAAATTGGCCCAATGCACGCTCAAGCCGTGCCAATGCCCCTGAAAGCACTGTAAAACGAGTTCCCGATAAACGGCTTGCTCGTTCAAAATCCATCTGTTTAAGATTTTGACCAAGGTCAAAATGCTCTTTTGGTGTAAAGTCAAACTTTTGTGGTGTACCAAAATATCGAATAACAACATTATCATTTTCATCTTTTCCCTCTGGAACATCATCCAATGGGATGTTTGGGAGAACAGAAAGAGCTATTTCAAAATTCTCTGTCAATTGCTTTTCTTCCGCTGTAGCAGAAGAAAGGAAATCTTTAATCTCTTCAATCTCAGCTTTAAGATGTTCCACCATTTTTTGATCACACGCTGCTAAGGCATGCCCTATTTCTTTTGAAATAGCATTGCGGCGTTCCTGCGCAGCTTGCACTTTAGCAACATATAAACGACGCTCAAGATCAAGTTTTATTAATCTTTCTGCTTGCGGCTCAAGACCTCTCTTTATCAGCGCTGCATCTAACTTTTCAGGGTGTTCACGAATCCACTTAATATCAAGCATCAAAATTCCTCATTTACATCGTTTTTATCCGTTTCCTCTCACACAAGAGATAAACTTTTCTTAAGAGGTTTTTTTTCTTTTTTCTATACAATAAGCAATTAAAATTGAAATCTCGTAAAGAGCTATCGTTGGCAAAGCTACTGCAAACATAGTAAAAAAATCCGATGGAGTAACTATCGCCGCAATTATAAAAGAGATGAGGACAGCCCATTTTCGCTTAGTCACCAAACTACGAGATGTTAAAAACCCAACTTTTATTAAAAGACTGGTAATAAGAGGTAATTGAAAAATCAAACCAAAAATTAAAACAAACGATGTCATGAAACTCAAATAATCAGAGATACGGACGATAAACTCTATCCTTAAATGAACATCAGGAAGAAATTGTTGAGAAAGGCTAAACCAAAGTATTATCGGCGCTAATAGAGCATAAACAAAAGCTCCCCCAAGACAAAATAAAACTGGTCCACTAATGAGAAATGGTAAAAAAACCATGCGCTCATTTTTATAAAGTCCTGGTGCAATAAAGCTATAAAACTGAAAAGCTGTATAAGGAAAGGATAAAATAGCTGCTCCAAAAGCGGACAGTTTCATTTTTGTTAAAAAAGTTTCCCATACTTGCGTTGATTGTAAACGAATGTTCTCAGGATTACCACCTGATATTTTCATCGCCCATTGATAAGGCCATATCAAAAAAGTTAAAATATAATCTTTGATAAAAAAACAAATAATAAAAGCTATCAAAAATACAATGAGAGTTGCCACAATTCGCTGACGAAGTTCAATCAAATGTTCTAAAAGCGACGCCATACTGGCATCAACTTCATCTTTCTTAACACTCATGATGTGCCTTTTTATTTTTAAAAGTTGCGGCTCTCCCCTCAGATGCATTATGATCAATAGAGATTTTTAAATCTTCATTGACTTTATCTTGATCACATCTAAAAAATTCTTCATCTTTTTTTGATTTATGATGTGCTGCGTTTTTACCACAACCATCACGAATCTCCTCTCCTGTACCGTGAATGGAATCACAAAATTCTGTCAATTTCTTAGTTGAATTAAGATTATTGATATCTGAGAATGTCTTTCGCAAATCATCAAGCTCAGCTTGCTTCATTGCATCATCAAATTGACGACGAAATTCATTCGCTGTCGAGCGCATATACGCTATTGCCTTTGCCATTGCCTTAAGAAATTTAGGTAAATCTTTTGGTCCAACCACGACAATGAGAACAAGTAAGATCACGAGAAACTCTAGTCCGTCAATCCCAAACATCGCTTATACTCGACTTCCTTATTTAAAAAATATGTGTAATTATGATTATTTCTTTATTATTTTACGCGCTGTCTTTTAGCAACAGAGGTCTTATTTCCCTTAGAGGAAGAAGAGTTTTTGTTGTGCGCTACCGCACGCTTTACCGATAATGGCTGAGATTGTTGAAGTTTAACATCAACTGTATTAGAATCATTAACCATTTTAATTTTACCCTCAATACTGTCCTCTTCTTCCTTTATATTCTTCTTAAAAGATTTAATTCCCTTAGCAACATCGCCCATTAGTTCAGAAACCTTACCACGCCCGAAAAGTACAAGGATGACCAGTAAAATTAAAATCAAATGCGTTGGTGAAAATATATTACCCATCATTCTCTCTCTGCTGTTAAATTGGATCTCATTTATTTATGCCCATCTTTGGAAGAATACTCCCAATACAATCATATCTTATTTTATATTTTCTTCTCAAATTAAAGGCAATTACATGCTTTTATTGTAAACTAAATTTTAAACCTTTCCTTTATGTTTTACCTATTATCACAAACGAAGATAAGTTAAAAACGACAAAATACTTCAAACAAAATTCAAAAAGCTTAAAACTCTTCTCTTATAGCATCCCCATCTGATACATTGGGTGATGAGATTGTCTTGTAAGCCGCTATACACATTCTTCAATACTTTCTCTTTTTTAAAATGGCGTTATCTATGCAACCACGCATATCTCTTGTAAATTACCATTACCAATGAAGAACAGTATCACAACCTGATAAAAAATTACGGTTCAATCTGAAAGATTTTTCAAAACTTAATCCCTAAAGGGGCTTTATATAATCTTATGACACTAAAAATTTGTAAAAACTTATTTTCTTACAAATAATATTTTCAATCATTGTTTTAGACAGTATTGCATGAACTTATTACAAACTTTTTCATAAACAATATGAACCGTTATTGCAGCTGATAAATCAGCTAAAGTTTTAAAAACATAAAATCATACCTTTCCAAAAGATAAATAGTACATCAACATGTGCTCACTCATAATAATATGCCTCGGATAGTGATCAACTATATCCGAGAACATGTTTTATAACTGAAGCTATTCCTTAATAAGCTCCTAAAACAGCTGCACTTCCTAAAACCATAACTTTTTCTGGATTTTGAGCATAATATATTAATTTATAATGATAATTTAGCGTTATTCATATTGAATTAGAATCCCGAATAACGTAAGATTCTCTCATTTCAAACCTATTTATATTGCATCAATCAAAACCATTCGCTTGCACGTTACAAGTAGAATGAGCGTGTGAATCAAATTTATAAAAAAAGGAATAAAAATGGCTCTTATGGATCCTCTTAATGCAAGAGCTATCGCAACGTTGGGAGATGGCAAATATAATGATGGTTCTAGCTTGCTCTTCCATAAGCGTAAAGATAGAGATACTCAATGGATTTACCATTATATCATTCATAAGCCACAATTCCTATAATATCATGTGCGTCCTCACAGGAATATTTAGAACAGCAAGACAATAAGCATTGATGCTAAACTCCACTTCAATCAACAACATGAAGTCGTAATATAACTTATGCAGTATGCCTTCTTTCTCTTGATCTCTTTTGTAAAACTCTCCCAATGTTGCAGATTTTGGATAATGAGCTACCAGAAGAAGAAGCAGAAGCAAACGCTATCTCCCTTCCTTCTTGATCAATAAAAATTAAAGCTCAAAACTTATTGTGCTCCATAATGAAAGCTTTTTATTCATCTTTTAAAACAACACAAAGAATATCAATAATCTCTTATTTTTTTGACATAAATCATATATCTCATGCCAATTTTAAAGCTATATTTTAATATTATATAACAACTGAGCAATTTATTAATACATCATGTAATAGCACATATTCAACCAATCAAAGCCATTACTTTAAATGGCTCACCTATCAAAAATTTGCCATCCATTCACGAGTACTTTTTACTACTTTTTTCATAAAATTATATTGGTTCTCTTCAAGAAAGGAGATGCTCAATTCACAGCATTTTCATCAGATATTTACAATGTATTGATTTTCAAATAATGAGAAAAATTAATGTGCAAATGAGATCTAAAATCTTCGATGAATTTCATTGGTACTTCCGTTAAGTTGTGTTTTCTATTTTCCTCTTTTTGAAACAAAACTAAAAAACTTTTACAAAGATGAATGATACATGCTTCCATTACAGCCTTTTCTCTTTTCCTATTCATATTCTGAGAAAAAATTAAAATTTTAATTCTCATTCATACAAACTATATGAATATAAAAACAGAGTGAAGCATTGCTATGACATTGATATTTTTCTAAGCGTCTATGCTTTTTGACTATTATGTGATCTCGACACTAAATTTTTTGTTGATACAAAATAAGTATTTTATGTTAATAAGGATATTTGATGCAATCATACATATAATAGAATTTATTCATGAATTATCGGCATATCTATCATGCTGGCAATTTTGCCGATGTTTTTAAACATATTATTGTTACCCGTATCGTAGAATATCTAAAACGCAAGGAAAAAGCTTTTCGTGTTATAGATACGCATGCTGGCATTGGCATTTATAATCTCTCTTCTGCAGAAGCGGAAAAAACAGGAGAATGGCGCGAAGGTGTTCAACGCCTTCTTTCAACTCCTATTCCAGAAAATTTAAAAGCACTTCTTCATCCATGGTATGATATAATTGATACCCTCAATAAGGGAAGAAAAAAAATCCTATTCTACCCTGGATCTCCCATTCTTATCCGTCAATTACTGCGTAGACAAGATCGACTAACTGCCATTGAATTACACGATGAAGATTATCATATTCTAGCAAAAAATTTCGCCGGTGATTATCAAACAAAAACTCTGCATTTGGATGGTTGGCTTTCTTTAAATGCGCATTTGCCACCAAAAGAAAAACGTGGATTGATTCTCGTTGATCCTCCTTTTGAAAAACCTGGCGAATTTTCCCGTCTTGTTGAGGGGCTGATGAAAGCATATCGCCGTTTCCCTGGAGGAATCTATGCTTTATGGTATCCTGTGAAATATGATAAAGAAATTAAAAATTTTCTTCACGCACTTCATCAAACACAAATTCCAAAAATTCTGCAACTTGAAATGCGTATTCGAAAAAGCTCAATATCACCTACAATGAATGGAAGTGGTATGATCCTTATCAATCCTCCTTATCTTCTTGAAGAAGAAATAAAAACACTTAGACCTTTTCTTCTTTCTCGCCTTGGGCAAGATGAAAATGCGCAAATAATCCATAAATGTCTCCAGAAGGAGTTTTAATGTAAGATACTCCACTTTAAACTAAAATCATTTTTCAAAAAAATAAACGGCATTAAGCAACTTAGAAATATTACATACCGTCACTTCTCTGCACTTTTAAACCATATTAGTCCTAACACACTTCAGAGTTAGAAGCATAGATTCGATTTTTTTCTCATAAAACCTATTTTAATGCTATCTCTTATCGTCATAGCTTTATCATTCCCGTCATCAAGAAATAAAGTTAGAAAACTGATAAGATATTTTTAGAGACAACCATCATGCTCTTTATAAAAAGTAATTATTCAATAATTGCACGACATCATAATGCGTTATTTATAAAAAAATGATCATCAACACATAAATGATAATACTGAACAAAAAGAGTATTTTGTATGAAAAAATAAAACATATGCGGATAAACTAAATGATCCTAAAAAATAATACAGCCCATCCTACAAATGAACAAGAAAAGCTCCCTTTTCTCTTTAACGTTGCATGGGATAATATTTACCAAGGAAATCATAGAAATCAATTCAAAGGAACTAAACTCATACAAGAATTTGTTAAATATCTTCCGCATAAGCCAGGGGTTTATCGAATGGTTGATGAAAATGGTGATATTCTCTATGTCGGAAAAGCACGTAATCTTAAAAAACGCGTCGCAAACTATGCACGCGAACAAGGACACAATAATCGTATTACCCGCATGATTCATGCAACATCTCATATGGAATTTATTGTTACCAAGACAGAAACAGAAGCACTCCTTTTAGAAGCTAATCTTATCAAGAGATTACATCCGCGTTTTAATGTGCTGCTGCGTGACGATAAAAGCTTTCCTTATATCATTATCACCCATGATCATCGAGCACCTGCACTTTACAAACACCGTGGATCTCGAACAAGAAAAGCCCATTATTTTGGCCCTTTTGCTTCTTCAAGTGCGGTAACACAAACAATACATGTTTTACAACGTGCCTTTTTATTACGAACCTGTACTGATTCAGTATTTGAAAACCGTACGCGCCCCTGTTTGCTCTATCAAATTAAGCGATGTTCTGCCCCCTGTACAAACGAAATTAATGAGAACGATTATAGAGAACTGGTGAGAGAAGCAAAAGCTTTTCTTTCAGGGAAAAGCCAATCTGTTAAAAATGATATGGTGCACGCTATGCATCAAGCAGCAGAAAACCTCGATTTTGAACAAGCAGCAGCCTATCGTGACCGATTATCAGCTCTTTCTCATATACAAAGCCATCAAGGCATCAATCCTCAAACAATACAAGAAGCAGATGTATTTGCAATTGCACAACAAGGGGGAATAACCTGCATACAAGTATTTTTTTTCCGCATGGGACAAAATTGGGGAAACCGAGCCTATTTTCCTAAAGCAGATTCCTCTTTTTCTCGTACTGAAATTTTAGCAAGTTTTCTTGCCCAATTTTATGATGATAAACCATTGCCAAAACTTATTCTTTTATCTGAAGAACTCGAAGAAAAGGCACTTCTTACCGAAGCATTCAGTCTAAAAGCAAATCGTAAAATATTTCTCTCTTTACCCAAGAAAGGTGAACGAAAAACTCTTGTTAATCATGCCTATATGAATGCTCATGAAGCACTTGGACGCAAGCTTTCTGAAACAATAACAGATACAAAATTACTTCAAGAACTTACTCAAATATTCCAATTGCCTCGCGCTCCATGCCGTATAGAAGTCTATGATAATTCTCATATTATGGGAACAAATGCAGTAGGTGCAATGATTGTAGCAGGACAAAAAGGGTTTATGAAAAATCAATACCGCAAATTCAACATCTGTTCGACTGATATCACACCTGGTGATGATTTTGGCATGATGAAAGAAGTCATCAAACGAAGATTTTCACGTCTTCTCAAAGAACATGATCTGCCTCATGAAAGTAACAGCACAAAAAGTAAAGATGATGATATTTTTCCTATTTGGCCTGATCTTATATTAATCGATGGTGGCGAAGGACAGATAAAAAGTGTACATACGGTATTATCTGAATTAAAATTAGATACTTTTATCACGGTTATTGGAATAGCGAAAGGTATTGACCGTAACGCAGGACGAGAACGTTTTTTTATAAAAGGCAAAGCACCCTTTACACTTCCTCCACGTGACCCTATACTTTATTTTCTGCAACGTCTACGTGATGAAGCACATCGTTTTGCTGTTGGGGCACACAGAACAAAACGAAAAAAAGCAACATTTACAAATCCACTTGATGAAATTGAAGATATTGGTCCGATAAGAAAGCGTGCGCTACTTCATCATTTTGGAAGTGCTAAGGCTGTTGCCGGTGCTTCACTCGAAGATTTAACAAAAGTTACGGGAATTTCTGTTACAATTGCAAAAAAAATTCATAACTATTTTAACGAAAAATAAGCTTGTTTCATAAACCGTGCCTTGTTACGTTTATGACATAAATCATTTTTTTAAGAATTGAAAATGGCTCTATGAAAAATCATACTTTTTCTTTCCCCAATATTTTAACTTATGCACGTATCGTAGCGGTGCCAATGGTTGTTGCATGCTTTTTTCTAGAAGGACGATTGCAATCAAGCGATATTGCACGCTGGGTTGCTGTTTCCATTTTTATTGTTGCGTCTATTACTGACTTTCTTGATGGATATCTCGCTCGTATTTGGGAACAAACATCCAATATTGGTCGCATGTTAGACCCAATTGCAGATAAGCTGCTTGTATCCGCCTGTTTACTATTACTTGCCGCAGACAGTACTATTGCCGGTTGGACATTATGGGCAGCCATTATTATTCTTTGCCGAGAAATTCTTGTATCGGGATTACGTGAATATTTGGCTGAATTGAAAGTCAGCGTTCCTGTCTCTCGTCTCGCAAAATGGAAAACTTTTGTACAGATGATCGCTATCATCTTTCTCTTAGCAGGACCATCTGGTAATAAAATTTTTGCTTACACAGTGGAATTTGGAATCACTATGCTATGGATTTCTGCTCTCCTCACCTTGTGGACAGGGTGGGATTATTTTCGTGCAGGCTTAAAGCATGTTATCACATGAAAAACTATAATCCTTACAAAGCTTTTCAAAGAAATCTATAATCCTATTAAAAAATCCCAAACTCATGGTTTTGGGATTTTTTTCATATATTGCTTTTTTAACCAACAATTTCCATCTCGGAAAACCAAAAAGCGATTTCTTCCTTAGCAGTTTCAGCGCTATCTGAACCATGAACAGAATTTTCGCCAATCGATAAAGCGTGGACTTTACGAATCGTCCCCTCCTGTGCATCCATAGGATTGGTAGCCCCCATTACTTCACGATTTTTAGCGATTGCATTTTCACCTTCTAAAACCTGTACAACTGTTGGACCAGAAGACATAAATTCGACTAACTCACCAAAAAATGGGCGATCTCTATGCACTGCATAAAATCTTTCAGCTTCACGCTGACTCATCCACACACGTTTAGACGCAACAACACGCAATCCTGCATCCTCAAGCATTTTTATAATTGCTCCCGTCAAATTACGACCTGTTGCATCTGGTTTAATCATCGAAAAAGTACGTTCTACAGCCATTTGACCACCTTTACTAATTTATAACATTATCTGGCTGTTCTATAGCGAGCAAGAAGCCTTTTGCCAAGGGACTGTAAAAACTCCGCTCTAACTTTTAAAAATATGCATTGGGTAATGTTTCAATACATAAAAGAAATACTCACAATGCTTGATTGCATCATTATGACAATACATTGATTCATAATGATAATTTATCGTTTTCTATATTGAATAAAAAATGAACATTGTAAGATTGTATTTTAAACCTATCTATGTTGAATCAAACAAAACTATTTACCTGAACGTCATTGGCATGAGGAAAAACTAATAAAAAAGACTAAAAATTCTTTTATGAAATGTTTAAATGCAAAGGCTACTGCAACACCACAAGCAAGAAAATAGAATGATGGTGCTGGCTTGTGCTTTGCAAAAGTAATACTCAATGACCTTATATCATTTACAGGCACTCTTAGGAAATAAGCTTGGAAACACTTAGATATGTTTCTGAAAACATCAACATCACCCCCCCTTACAATGTTAAACTCTTCGGATACCCTGTAAATTCTTCTCTTCAAAAGAGCTATTCAACAGAAAAATATACAAAAACAATAATAAGTGATATACATTCCTGTAAAAAACAACACCTCCCAAGAATAGTTCTCAATACCGAGCGCTTAACTTCCCACCTCCCCCAGCTTATAAAATAATAAAATACACTGCTAGAAACTATAGCGTACACCTAAAATACCCTGAAAAGCCTGTTTCGTTTTATGACCTTTAACATAATGGGCTTGCGCATAGAGTTTTAATTTGTCACTGACTAAACTGCTTAAACCAACTCCTAACTTACCTGCATTCCCTGATAAGTCCGTGATAAATTGATGCTGATGATTAATCTCTGTCTTATTATCATCTTTATTCTCACGCAACCAT
>NZ_JBEPLT010000010.1:0-58449 GCF_040545385.1 Bartonella japonica | reverse complement strand
ATTCTAAATCAAAACGCTTGGTAGCTTTATCAATCCAATCAAAAGAAAATGCATCTTAAATGAATGTCTTATAAAAAACATTCTTTTTACGCTTGCAAGCATTGGTTTTTAAAAACAGATTTTCATAAGATAAATAAACAAACGCTTTTATAAAGTGTAAGGTTTTCAAGATTTTGCTCTGCTGTGAAATCTAGATCTTCGTTTTTCATAAATAAAACGTTTTTAAGAGCAAATGATAACTATAACTGTAATAAAAAACGGTTTTGAATTTTACTTGCTTCTCTTTATCTCAATAGCTGCCCCCAATTTTGGGGTAACTAAAATCACTCAGTCCATATTTGGGCTCTGTGCTTTTAAACTATACTCTTAAAACGTTTTTAGTACCAAGTCTAAAGTAGATAGTCATTCTACTGCCATGGCATTATTTGCCTCCATTTTTTTGTGGAAGCGAATACAGTTCCGTTCTTCAAAACTAGCTATGCACTATATTCATTAAAAGGCTTTTGATTTCATAAGATATAAAATCCCTCTTTATCGTTTTCTAAACTTTTAGACAGCATTTTAAAAGCGATCTTGTCCTTAATCCTTTTATGCAATCTTTATAAATTAATCCTATAAGCTTATGACCGCTTCAAACGATTATTCCTTTGAAGGTTTCGCTCAAAAAAGAGCAAAACTCATACCATTCTTTAAACGTATGTTATCGATAATTTCAAACGACTAAATTTTAAAACAATGCGATTTGTGCTGAGATAAAAACGTATCATAAAATTTATAAACTGTTATGAGTGATAACTGCTTTTCATTTCATTTGAATGCACCCATGCGTTATAATATTAGCATCATGATTTGCTTTTTATGCTCTATTCATACCTGGCAATCTTCTATAAAAAATGGTCAATTTAAACATGCATAAAAGTGTGGATTCTGAAGGGGGTGTATATAAAATTATTTTACATAATATATTGATTTTTCTATTTTTTATGTAATATGTGGCGTCCGATGAGGAAACAAGACCAACATGTCTTATTTATTGCGTTCCGCAAAAAATTATGGATAATATTGCAGGTTTCCATGTTCATCGTGGTATACTCGGTATCGGTAAACGTAAAATACTACCACCATTACAAAATTTTTTACAAAATCTTCCAGAAAAAGCTTTGATTCTCATTTTATGTGGGATCTCTAATCACGACAATATGGGAGCCATTTTTCGTAATGCAGCTGCTTTTGCCAGTCATGGTATTATCGTTGACACAACCTCATGCGATCCGCTTTACCGTAAATCAATCAGAGTTTCTGCTGGTGCAGTTCTCAAAGTTCCCTACACGCAAAGTATTAACATAAATGACATTCTAGCTGCTTTAAAAGATGCAGACTTTCATCTTTATGCACTTTCTCCCTCCGCTTCAAACACTCTCAAGCAAGCGAAGATACTCAAAAGGACAGCGCTTATTTTTGGAACAGAAGGTGATGGCTTGCCACCTCATGTACTGCAAAAATCAGAGACATTACGTATTCCCATGGCTCATGGCTTTGATAGCCTCAATGTTGCCACAGCATCCGGTATCGCACTTGCACATTTTACTGATTTTGCCAAACTCTCCTAGAAGATGATCAGATTTTAAATTGTAAAAAAACATCTCACGAATATGCTCCTTTTATTTACTAAGAAGCAGTTATTTTTAGTGCAGAGCGAACTGAATCTTTTGTCTCTAAATTATACAAAACACGTTTCAACATCATTTCAGTACCAGCAGAACGTTCTGAATGAGTCACAAATCCCCCTCCCAAAACACGTGCTTCATCGCCATTTCCATCATAAAGAACACAGGCTTGTCCTGGCGCCACACTATTTTCACACTCTAACAAATCAACGAAAAACTCCCCCTCTTGATAATGCACACGAGCCAGATGTGGAGGACGTGTTGAACGAACTTTCACAGCAACCTCAACGCCCTCCAAGGGAAAACTCTCTAACAACTCATCACCAAGCCAATTCACATCACGCAGAAACAACTTATGCGTTTCCAACATTTCACGCGGACCAACAATAACGCGCGCATTTTCCACATCAAGATAAACCACATAAAGCGCTTCACCGGTCGCTACACCAATACCACGACGTTGACCAACAGTATAATTAACAATTCCCGAATGTTTCCCTAAAACCTGTCCATCGATATGCACAATATCCCCAGGATTAGCAGCCTCTGGCCGTAGTTTTGTAATAACATCAGAATATTTTCCTTGTGGAACAAAACAGATATCTTGGCTGTCATGCTTATTGGCAACAACAAAGCCCATTTCTGCTGCTATTTCACGAACACGTGCTTTGGGAAGATCACCAAGTGGAAACCGCAAATAATCAATCTGCTCTTGTGTCGTTGCAAAAAGAAAATAGCTCTGATCGCGATCAGCATCCAGAGGACGGAAAAGTGCCCGATGCGCACCATGAGGACGTGAGCGAATATAGTGTCCCGTAGCCAAAGCATCTGCTCCTAATTCACGCGCAGTTTCTAATAAATCAGCAAATTTTACAGTCTGATTGCACGCCACACATGGTACTGGCGTTTCCCCATGCACATAACTTTCTGCAAAAGGATTAATTACAGCTTCACGAAATCGCTTTTCATAATCAAGAACATAATGGGGTATTCCTAATGTCTCTGCAACACGACGTGCATCTTCAATATCCTGCCCAGCACAACATGCACCCACCCGATGAATTGCTGCACCATGATCATAAAGCTGCAACGTAATTCCAATGACATTATATCCTTCCTTTTTTAAAAGGCCTGCAACAACCGATGAATCAACTCCACCTGACATCGCTACAACAATACGGGAATTCCCAGGTTTTCCTGGTAGATCAAGGCTGTTTAAAAACATATATTCATTCTCTATTTAACAGATATCCATTCTTCTATTTAATGGATACCCATTCTCGTTAATGTTCTTATGCGCACTGTTTATCGTTCTCTTACATTGTTTTTTTTATCTTTTCCACAAGAATAGCATTACTTTCTTAAAAACGGCTGCAAACAAAAAAGAATGATGAAAATAAGGCACTCTGAAAATACGTTTTGCTATTTTCAAAAAAAATCAACAAAAACATCATAATAAACCATTTTACATATTTCACTTTGTACCATATCTTTATATACTGACTTACTTTATTAATTTTTTCTTTCCACGTGTTTAGCTCTTTTTTAAATTTCATGTTTTACAAAGGTGATTAAATTCTTGACTAAAGGTATAGGATAGAATGACTAATTTGATAAAAACACAAATGAAATATGTTATTGGGCCAGATGGAAGTCCACTGACAATCGCCGATCTACCACCAAAAACAACAAGGCGCTGGGTAATTCGTCGCAAAGCTGAAGTTGTTGCGGCTGTTAGAGGTGGATTGTTAAGTCTTGATGAAGCGTGTCAACGCTATACTTTGACCGTAGAAGAATTTCTTTCATGGCAAAGTTTAATTGATGAACACGGTTTAGCTGGATTACGGACAACCAGAATCCAACATTATAGGCATTAATCGCCTTACATAATAATTCAATAACAGCTTCAAAACATTCTAAAAACAGCCAAACTTGATAAAAGTTCGGCTGTTTTTTCATGTTTTGAACACACCAGAATCTTAAAGAATTGACTTTTAAATAATAGATTTTATCATCCAGTCACTGATTTAGATTGATTTAAAATACTCTCACCATCCACGACTACCTTCTTTTCCCGCACTTCAAGAAGCTGTACGCGTTGCAATTCTGTATTGGCTTCATGAAGAGCAATTTCAGCATTTGTTTTTTGAAGTTGCAAATCACGAATTGAATTTATCAAGTTATCGCGCCTTTGCCGTGCTGCACGAGCAAAAGCAGAATAAGCAAAATGGTGAACATCACTGTTTCCAGATTTACGTTCTTCATAAACAATCTGTGCTTCCAATTCTAACACCATACGCTCAAATTCTACGATCATCATATCAAGCTGTGCGATTTCACGACGCCTCTCACGCACTTGAAACATTTTCAATCGCACCATACTATTCCGTGGCTTCATCTCACTACTCCTTGATCACGCCAACCCAAACTTCGCATTCTTACACATATTTTAGTTACAGTCTGTTTTGACAAAAACAAGCAATTAAAAAAACTCAAAACTCTATCTTTTGCTTTCCTTAACATCAGAAAATCTAATCCGCTCTAAAGAAAAATAACCGTTTCTTTACTTTTCTCATCCACTATAGGACAAAGAGATTTAAATCTCCGTAAATAAATACCAAAATTTTAAAAAGTGATTTAAAACAATCTTTTACAAATTCCTTTAAATTTAAGATTAGTGGAAAAAGCGCTTCATTTTTTCATTATGTAAAAAATATGCGATTTTTCTAAAATAATTTTGTCAATCTCTTCCAAAAATAAAAATATTTTGTTAACCACTATCATAGATAGTGGGGAGGTTCAGTAGTGATTGTTGCGCGTACTACTGAAATATTCATAGACATTTTTATTGTAAATGTTTGATTTAATGAATTATTTTATTAATGGCTGGTTTACCAACTATTATAAAACAAAGCTGCTTCTTCTGATTCGCAAGGAGCAAAATGAGGGATTTAAAATGCGCGTATTATTAATTGAAGATGATAAAGCAACTACTCAAAGCATTGAGTTAATGCTAAAATCAGCAAACTTTAACGTTTATATTACTGATCTTGGTGAAGAGGGTGTCGATTTAGGTAAACTGTATGATTATGATATCATCTTGCTTGATCTAAATCTCCCTGATATGTCAGGCTACGATGTTTTACGAACCTTGAGATTAGCAAAAATAAAAACCCCCGTTCTCATTCTTTCTGGCATGAGCACTATTGAAGACAAGGTCCGTGGTTTTGGATTTGGTGCAGATGATTATATGACAAAACCATTCCATAAAGATGAGTTGATTGCACGTATTCATGCAGTTGTTCGTCGTTCTAAAGGGCATGCACAATCTGTTATTGTCACCGGTGATCTCACTGTGAATCTTGATGCAAAAACAGTCGAAGTTGCGGGACGTCCTGTCCATTTGACTGGAAAAGAATACCAGATGCTAGAGCTTCTCTCTTTGCGCAAAGGTACTACCCTTACCAAAGAAATGTTTCTCAATCACCTCTACGGTGGAATGGATGAACCAGAACTTAAAATTATAGATGTTTTTATCTGTAAATTGCGGAAAAAACTGGAAGCTGTATCTTCTCATATAAACTACATTGATACAGTTTGGGGACGTGGTTATGTATTACGTGATCCAGTTGAAGAAAACGTACGTAAAACCGCTTAAACAATGAAATTGCCTATTGTAAAATCTCGGAGTGTAGCGGGCCGAGATTTTTTCTCTGTTGTCATAAAAGGCTCGCCGCACCAAAGATTTCTTGCATAGAGAAAGTGAGAAAGAAAGTGCTCAAAATTTAAAAAGTTCCAACACCCTCATTTACAAATATCATCCTATCGTTCACGAATATAATCTAAGCCTTTTTTCAATACGACTTCACTTACTCAAAAATTCTTCACACTTTCCAAAATAATACGATCATCCGTTTCATCGATATTGATTTTCATGTCTGTCATTTCAGAAAGTAATATTGTATAATAAAATTGGATTGTGTGAGCATCGATAAGCTCTTCAGAAAATTCTCCATTATATAACGCAATAAAATGAGGAGGAATGCGTAAAGTTTTACCACAAATTTCAAATCGAAAAAAACGTTTATTTTCTTCCTGTAAAATCATAACAATGATTTCTCCACCACGAGAAACCGTTGCGTTTGCAACCAGTAACAAATTAAGCAAAAGTTTAACTTCATTTTTGGGTAAAAGCAGAGAGGAAGATTCCCATTTTAAAATCGCCTTTTCTTCTTTCATATATTGTTGAGCAACTTGTTCAGCAGAAGATGTATCTATTTGCCCCCCACCTGCTCCTGAAAAACCAAAAGCTAATCGCGCAAACTGTAGACGTGCAGAAGCACTCGCAACAGACCAACGCACCAATTGCAAAACCTCATCATCCGCCCCTCCTTCATCATAGAGCTCCATCGCATTCTGAATAGCACCAACAGGTGAAATCAAATCATGACAAATACGACTACAAAGCAAAGCAGCAAGATCAGTAGACTTCAAAGAAACAGATAGCATCATAATAACTGAGGACTCCCAGATTTAAAAATAAACTTCATTTTAAAGAAAAATTCTTAACATCCAATTCATACATATAGAAAATTTTGATCGCCATGCTAATTTTTTTTCAAAAATAAATTCAATAATTTAAATAACTTTAAATGTTATTTTTCATTTGAATAGAATAAAAATCTTAATATTATTTTCTTCTTTGAACTCATAAAAGGAAAAAACTCCATGACTTTCTCTCTTCTAACACGCTGGTACAAAGATATTGTATCCTTTATCTTCCTTTTATTTGTAACCATAAACGCTGCAAATGCTCATTCCCAACCAATAGAACCAAACGAACCCCATTATTCGCTGCAAGAAATTATTGATTCCGGTCATGTTTTTTTTGGAAAAACGACCAGCGGTATAGCAGTGGCAATTCAAAATATCTTTTCACAATATGGTTATCCCACTGCCTATATTTTAGGGGAAGAAGCTTCTGGGTCTTTTTTTGCTGGACTAACCTATGGTGAAGGAAAAATTTTTACCAAAAACTATGGACAGCATAAAGTTTTTTGGCAAGGTCCCTCTCTGGGATGGGATTTTGGCGGTCAAGGTTCCCGCTTAATGATCTTAGTTTATGATCTTAATAATATAAATAATTTGTGGGGACGCTATGGTGGTATTTCAGGTTCAGCCTATTTAATTGCTGGTGTTGGTTTTCATGTTCTTAAACGGAACAATATCTTATTAATTCCAGTACGAGCAGGAATTGGCGCACGTCTCGGCGTTAATATAGGATATTTAAAATTAACACCTAAACCGACATGGAATCCATTTTGAACAGATTCTCATAAAAAGGGGGACTTATGCTGATTCAATCACTTCTATTTTTTATTCTTGGTGTTGCCTCCATTTCTTGGTTACTTGTACTTGTTTTTCCACTTATTTGGCGTAAGGCTCTTTACTTTGCGCATAAATTTGTTTCTGCACAAATTCCGTTATCACTCACTGAAATGCAAGCAAATTATGATTTTCTTTGTGCCCAACATGCTGTAGAATTAGCACGCAATGAACAGAAATATGACTCTTTGCAAAAAAAATATGCCCAACAAAAAATACAACTTAGCAAAATAAAAGAACAGCTTTATAAACTATCTCTTTCAGCAGAACATGCTTCTTATGAAAAAGAAGCACCCATAATAGAAAGTAACCAAAGAGCTATCACCACAAACAGTTGCATAATGGAAATCAAAACTATGCATGAAAAAATCGCCCACTATAAGCAACGCTTACAAGAAATTCCAATAGATTCGCTTGATACTGCTACTTATCATCAACTTCTCGCTGAAATACGTAAAGAAACGAAAGAATTAGCAGCAACATTAGCAGCTCAAATAGCCCTTCAAGAAGGTGAATCATCACCCATAAACACATTGGTCCAAAATTCTAATAACAAAAACGATCTGGCATCGCGTATCCGCGAAAAAATAACCTGCAGCAAAAAAACGCCGTTCACATAAGCTATCTTTTTAAAGTGCTTTGAGGACATATTTAAATCAATAAATATCTACCGTTTGTAAAACAGAAAGATGTGTCATCTTATTGAAAAAGAAAATATAAAATACACTCTTGATAGATAAACTGCTCCCTTAATAGAATATATTATTTTTCAATGATAAATTTAAAAATATCTTCAAAAGACGACTCAAATAAAGCCTCTTCTTAAGAAAGCTTTAAAGACAATAATACCCTCTCAAGAACGATAAAAATCTCTTATTTTCTGAATAATCATATCTTGATCATTTTTCGTCAAATAAGGATGCATAGGTAAACTTAAAACACAACCGCTCAGAGATTCAGAAACAGAAAGAGAATCTTTGACATAAGGAAAATCTTTATAAGCTGGCTGCTGGTGCAATGAAGTTTTGTAATAAACCATGGTGGGAATAGAATTTTTCTGTAAGTAATCCTTCAATCTATCACGCTCTTTTACCTTAATCGTATATTGTGCATAGGCACAACGAACATTCTCTCCTACTTCTGGAACCGTGACAATATCTCTTAAACCATTGGAATAATACTGCGCAACTGCCACACGCTTTTCCATCTCATCTTCAAAAATAGTAAACTTTTCTAGCAAAACTGCAGCCTGAATAGTATCTAGACGCGAATTCATACCAATACGCACATTGTCATATTGCGTTTCACCTTTACCGTGAAACCGAATAGAACGTAAAATTTCTGCTAAATTATCGTCATTGGTCATCATAGCGCCACCATCACCATAACACCCCAATGGTTTTGCAGGATAAAAACTTGTCGCGGCCACATCACCAAAAGCGCCACACATAATATGACCGCTTTTTCCTCCCATCGATTGAGCAGCATCTTCAATAACAAAAAGATTTTCCTTTGCCGCTATTTGAGCAATTTTCTTATAATCAGCAGGAAGACCAAACAAATCAACAACAATAATTGCCTTTGGTTTGAGGCACTCATCGTTTTTAACCATCTCAATTGCTTCACAAAGTCTCTCAACATCCATATTAAATGTATCAGGTAGGACATCAACAAAAACAGGTACAGCTCCGACTAAAGCGACAACTTCAGCAGTTGCAGAAAACGTGAAGCTAGGACAAAAAACAGCATCACCCGGCCCAATATTTCTAGCCATAAGAGGCATCTTCAATGCATCAGTTCCATTGGCACATGCAACCACATGTTTCACACCAAGATAATCTGCCAACCGTTCTTCAAATTCTGTTACTTTTGTTCCCAAAATATAATTACCGCTAGCGATAACATGCCCAATTGCAGCATTAACTTTATCTTCAATGCGTGCACGCTGTGCCCCAAGATCGATGAACTGCATATTAACTCCATTAATCACAATAATGTAAAAGCGCTACTTATTTCTTTTATCTATGACAATTGACATCAGCAGCAGTTAAAATCCGTAAAACGGCAATAGCATCGTCGCCATTTGTGCGAGGTGATTGACGCGTCTCAATACAATGAAGAAAATGTTGCAATTCGCAAGTAAGTGGCAAACTTTCACAAACATCAATGTAATGCAAAGCATCAGCGCTACAAGCCCACTCCTGCTTTTCCTTCCTAACAGCAAAAGGATGCAATGCCAATTTATGGCTCCATGGTTCCATATCATCAAAAACAAGCATAGCCTTTGTACCGATAATCGTTAAACGTCTTTCACGATAAGGACTAAGACGCGAAGTAAAAAGATGACTACGTACACCATTGGGAAAAGTCATATGAATATGAGCAAAATCTGAACGTTGATCAATAACAGAAGCTCCCTCACCATGAACTTCTGAAGGTTCACATCCTGTCAAAGCCAAAATCATTGAAAGATCATGCGGAGCAAGATCCCATAGAGCATCGCTTTGTGTATGAAACTTTCCAAAACCTAATCGATGAGAATAAATATAACGTATGTCCCCCAGTTCGTTCTTTTTCACCAATTCACATATTTTTTCAAAAATAGGGTGAAATCGTAAAATATGACCCACCATAAAAATTCGCCCATATTCACTAGCAATTTGGACTTGGTGCTTAGCATCTGCTACATTCAAAGCGATGGGTTTTTCAACCAAAACATCCTTACCATTTTTAAGAGCGCATAGCGCATTTTCCGTATGGAACTGTGGAGGCAATGCCAGAACCAGCGCATCAATATTTTTACGCGTAAAAAGATCTTCAGGCGCAACTGCCTCAACACCATACATACAAGCAAAGCTTTCAGCACGTTCAACATTCATATCAGAAACCGCTGCTAAAGCCCCAAGCCCCTGGAGTGTTCGAATATGATTTCCACCCCAATGACCACACCCTAAAACCGCTACACGTGGCACCATTTTTATGCCTTACCCTATTTATCATATAAAAAATAAACTTCCATTCAGTTCATATCGATGATGAAATAGAATGACAAGAGAAAAGCTTAAAAACGATACTTGACATCTCACTATTCTACCTCTTATATCCGCAGAAGATGTGATGGATCGCAATAGCAATATTTTTTATTTTGGCGGAGTAGCTCAGTAGGTTAGAGCAGAGGAATCATAATCCTTGTGTCGGGGGTTCAAATCCCTCCTCCGCTACCGTTTTATTTTTCACAGTATTCCTATAGGTTTATAGTTTATTACTGGTGTAGTTTGTCACTAGGTTTTGTATTAATTTATTTTTTCACAGAATTTTGAAGAGGTTGCAAAGGAACCTCAAAGAATCTTCAAAGACCTTTCATAAATCATTTAAAGATCCTTTTTCACTGTTTGCTTTTTTCTAAAAATCGTAATTTGAAATGAGCAATTCTTGAGCACAAATCGCATTGTTTGAATCACATGTATAAAGAGGTGCTGACCTCTTTTAGTCGAAACCAATAAAAAGTTTATCGAATCTCTAGCACTTCATTAGGAAAAAGAAGGAACTTTCCTTTTTAATTTGCTAGAAACATAACCATTGTCTGAATAATCCTCCCGATTAAATAAATCCTTGCCGTAATAATCCTCAACGCCCCAATAGAGTAAGATCAAAATAAGACATTGAAGCGACCACAGCTCTTGATAAAGTCATACAAGTTTAAGTTTTTAAGGGTAATTCCTGCTAAATAGTAAACTTTAATAAATCTTCGAGTTTGAAAGGATTAAACCGCTCACTACGGCTTACATCAACCCCAAAGATACGTCTGACTAGCTGTCTCTACAAAACTCAACCACTGCAGATATAAAAAACGAAACGCACGCTCTAAATCTGTAAGAGTCTTTGAATCTTGCATTAGTAAACATTGAACCTCCTGACAACTCGAGATTGAGAATTTCAATAGATCTATAAAGATTGTCCTGTATTTCTTTTTCCTCGCTTGGTGCTTCTAGTGTGATTTCTGTGGTTATACGCTTTGCTTTTCATAACGATGGATAACGGATAGCAGATTTCCATGCCCCATTGATTTCTATCCGAAAACCTTGCAACAGAAAAGGTTGATCCGCCATAATCTCTAGGCACCCCTCTAGGGATAAAAAATTACTGCCCATGCCACAACAAAACCTGTCTGATTCCGATGCTGCTAACGCTTCCTCTCTGCATGGGTAGCAACAGCGTAAATCCCGTGTGAAGCTTGTTAATAGCTTGACTGCTGGCTGTTGCCCTTGGGAGCAATCAAAATAACGAGCTTTTACTGCACTATATTGGGTCTACAACCCCAGTGTAAAGTCCAAGCTGAAACGGTCGTCTTTAAAGACATTAAGCACTAATAAACTGTCTTATCACAAAAACAAAAACTTCTTATCCTTGATCAAAAAACGTGCCCGTATCCGATCAGCGCAGCGGATTAAAAAATCAATAGTCTATTGATCGGTGCACACAACTATAAAGAAAAGTTTGTTTAGAAAGTTCTTGGCTGATTTTTTCTTGATAACTATGGCGCTTGACAAGTATCTCAACAATGTGCCTCACCAATTGATGTCCAAAATGTTCGCTGCTTTATTCTTTGATTTTTTGGCGCATCGAAGTGCTTTTGCCGCAAAAACGTAATATCTCCCCATCACTGCGGACTAAACTCACAACTGATTCAACAATAAAAAACTTATTGAAGCAGTGATGCTGTTCTTATAGCCAAAAATGACTTGCAAATCACTGTTACCTTGCGGAATGTATAAATTATTTCTGCTATCATCAAGCTCTGTCTCAAAAACTATTGGCTTCATTGCCTGCATGATCAATAATAGCTGTACTTAAAAGATACAGATAGAAAACCTCATGAACAGATTTATCCTCCACTTTGACTATATAAAGGGAGGTACCCACATTAATCCCATAACCACTTTGTCATACTTTTTTGATCAAGAGCTCTCAATTTAAGCAAAGTGACTCTTAAATCTTGAGAAAAAAAGCACCATATTCGGCAATATCTGGGTTTGCTTTCAAAATGGATTTTAAATAATCTAACTTACACACAGTCTCCTAAAACAACCATTCCGTGTTGATAACAAACGAGATTCAGATCTCATATCCTCTAGCTCTACAATAAGGTGTTTTTCTGGTATCTTCATTGAAAATATCCTTAGGTTTTTGCCCTTCAAAAAAGGGTAAAAGACTGATAGAATAGCTAATACGCTGTAATTGCCCAGAGCGGCTGATAAAGTGATGATTTTGACTGATACTGATGATCAGCACAGGTTCCAA
Source organism: Bartonella japonica (assembly GCF_040545385.1). Lineage (NCBI taxonomy): Bacteria > Pseudomonadati > Pseudomonadota > Alphaproteobacteria > Hyphomicrobiales > Bartonellaceae > Bartonella > Bartonella japonica. The sequence continues at coordinate 46,096 of NZ_JBEPLT010000010.1, read as the reverse complement.
GCATGAGAAGCACTATAGGTATAATCGTTGATCTAATAGATTATCTGAACGGTTTTAGCTCTTCGAATGGTTCTTGTGAGAGCATCGATTGCCACACAATCACTAAGTTCTTCTTAAAACCAAACCCTATGAATGGTTTTGGTATCATTGCCATAGAGAGGTAACAGAATTTTTTGAGAAGAAAAGTAGTCTATTTCACACGCCACCAAATTGCACCATCACGCTGTGCGAGTTATTAAATCCAGCTATTCCGTCGGTGCTTCTAAACCATTTCTCGCACGAGGATGTTACTCCTCATGTTCATAATCAATCGCATAACTCCCTTATTGACAGAGAAGGCTTTTGAAATGGTTTTGGAATTTTTATTCTATTCCTTTCCATCACGCGCCTTAACATGCAGTGCCTTTGGCAAATTTTGTAACACGCAAGTGCTTGCTTGCCTTCTTTGTCTTGACAAAGATCGATCAATCAATCGTACAACATATTGATTTATAATAATCATTCACTGTTTTGTATGTTGAATGAGAGTTTCGAATAACGTAAGATTCTCTCATTCCAAACCTGTTTATATTGGATCAAACAAAATCATTCGCTTGCACATTACAAGCGGGATGAGCGTGTGAATAAAATTTGTATAAGAAAGGACTAAAAATGGCCCTTATGAACCTCTTAATACACGGGCTGTCGCAACATTGGGAGCTGGAAAATATAATGATGGGGCTTGTTACTTCATAAGCGTGAGATGCTTCCTTATTTTCGTGAAACTCTTGCTTCATACATTGCCCATTGTTTTACAATTGTCATTGGCAATAAAATGCATAAAACCAACCAAAACTATAAGTCTGACACTATCAGTCAAAAAAGCATTTTCTCCCTCATAAATTACGAGCAGAAATTTTCTTTGAAATACTCTTATAAAATCGTTTTTAAAGGCAATAGAACACTATAAACAATTTATAAAAACAATATTAATATTGCCTCATTAATATTACCTCAAAGAACAAAACTTTTGTACGATCGTTTTTTTCAAATATTGCTTTTTACCTGAAAAAGATTACACTCTTGTAATGTAAAGTGTAAGCTATTTCTTCCAAGATTGTTTACTGGATCTGCAAGAAACTAACTGCTCTCTACGCCTCATTTTTTTCCTCTCAATGGCTCTCTCCCAAGCTAATCTCCACGAAATTTCATTGGCTCTGTTTGATAGAGTGTTATGATTATAACTTGTTTTGAATAGATATAAAAACAAGTACCCGCGACAATATCATACATGCTCACATGCATGCTCAGTTCAAAAAAATTGTAGGTGTTTATCTCAGTGAAATTATAGAAAAAGAAGCTATTTTTTACACCGTCTACGGTTTGTTTTATTCAAAAGATCATCACATTCATGAGAAAAAAGCTTATAAACTTAGAAGTTATTATAGAAAGGCTCTTCTTATGATTTTATGAAAAGCAAAGAATGTCATAGGAAAGACGATATGAAGATAGATTTTAGTCCTTCATAATTGAGAGCTTATTATGTAAGACATCTTCCAATTACTAAAATGCTTGTTATGAGAGTGTTTGAAAATTTGAGTCAAAGACAAGTATTCCCATAAAAGCTCCTGTTTGATTTGGTCATGAATGCGGATTTTATTTGTACAAAAACACACATTGAATTGTAATGGTTTGTGCTAAAAAATTGATAATATATTGCACCTTTTTGAAAAGAAGATAAAAAGGAAATTGCTTAGTTCATTGAGGAAAAAAATGCATAAATGACGCATATTTTTTTATCGATGAACATACAAGAGCGACATTACCAATTTATCAAAGTGCTTGTTCATATGAATGATGAATATTAAAGGAGTCTATAATGACCGATAAAAACCAGATTGATAAAGCCGCTTCATTAATTGAATCGGCAAAACGTTCTGGAGCAGATGCTGCCGATGCTGTTATTATTCATTCACACTCCACGAATGTATCAGTTCGTTTTGGAAAAGTGGAATCGACAGAAGCTTCAGAAAGTAATGACTTTACGTTAAGAGTTTTTGTTGGTAAAAAAGTAGCAAGTGTTTCTGCTAATTTAGCAGCTTATCCGCAAGAACTTGCGGAACGTGCTATTGCGATGGCAAAAACCTCTCCTGACAGTTTATTTGAAGGTTTGGCAGATAAAGAATCTTTAGTTAAGCATCCTAAAGATCTTGATCTTTTTGATGATTTTATTCCACACAATCATTTCTTAACAGAAGATGCTTTAAAAATAGAAGCTGCAGCCCTTGATGTTAAAGGCGTTAGCAATTCTGGAGGAGCAGCAACAGCTTATGGTCATAGTGAATTTGTTCTTGTAACCAGTGATGGTTTTTGTGGAGCCTATCGCTCCAGTTATTTTTCACGTTCTTGTAGTGCCCTAGCTGGTGAAGGAACAGCAATGGAGCGGGATTATGATTATACAACTGCATTACATTTTTCTGATCTAGAATCAGCAGAAACTGTAGGGAAAAATGCAGGTGTTAGAGCCGTTCGACGTTTAGGGGCAATTCGTGCTGCTACAGGAAGTGTTGATGTTGTCTTTGATCCGCGTACAGCTCGCGGTATTGCTGGGCATATCGCATGTATGGTGAATGGAGCATCTGTGACTCGCAAAACAAGTCTTTTACAAAGTCTCTTAGGAAAAGCGGTAATGAAACAGGATGTTAATGTGACCGATCAACCTTTACGATTGCGTGGGAATGCTTCTCGTCCTTTTGATGGAGAAGGAGTAGAAGGGCAAACATTGCATATCATTGAAAATGGTATTTTAAAAAACTGGCTTCTTTCATCATCTTCAGCACGTGAATTGGGACTTAAAACCAATGGTCACGGGGTGCGTTCAGCATCACTTGTTCAGCCATCTAGCACTAATTTTGCTATTGAACCGGGTTTCGTATCGCCTCACGATATGATAAAAGATTTGCAAAGTGGATTTTACGTCACAGAATTATTCGGACATGGTATCGATTTTGTTACGGGACAGTATAGTCGTGGTGCTTCTGGTTTTTGGATTGAAAATGGCGAAATTACTTATCCAGTAAGCGAAGTAACATTGGGCTCTGATTTGCTCCATATGTTGGCGCATTTAACACCTGCAAATAATATTGATCGGCGTTATAGTACAGCAGCTCCAACATTATTAATTGAAGGAATGACACTTGCAGGAAAATAGCACGCATCATTCTTCTGACTTAAACCTTTTGCTTGATGTTTGTCGAGGAGCAGGAGATTTAGCCATGAAGTATTTTGGATGTGCATTGGACGTTTGGTTCAAAGAAGGTAACTCACCAGTCAGTGAAGCAGATTTTGCCGTTGATCGCTTTTTGAAGGAAAGGCTTATGAGAGCTCGCCCAAATTATGGATGGATTTCAGAAGAAACAAAGGATGATCGAGAGCAAGGAATCTATGAACGCTACTTTGTAGTTGATCCTATTGATGGAACGCGTGGTTTTCTTTCTGGTAGTACCTATTGGTGTATTTCAGTTGCTATTATCGAAAATGGACGCCCGATTGTGGGTGTTGTGCAATGTCCCGCTCAAAGAGAGATCTATGCAGCCGTTACTAATGGAGGAGCAACATTAAATGGTATAAAAATGCCCCTTTTGCCCTCTCAAATTAATAGAAAATACAAAGTTTCAATTGATAAATCCCTCGCTCAAAAACTGCCGGATGATTTTCGCAATCAAGTCAATTTTTACCCCTACATTCCATCTCTTGCCTATCGTATTGTTCTTGTTTCTCAAGGTGAAATTGATATCGTATTGGTTCGCCCAAATTCTCATGCGTGGGATATTGCTGCTGCTGATCTCATTTTACAGGAATGTGGAGGATATCTTTTACCACTTGATGCCTCTTTGATATCTTACGGGATTGAATCTTATCAATATGGGTTGTTAATTGCTGGAAAAAATAATTGCTGTCAAAACATGATAGATATTGTTCGTCAAACGAAGTTAGTTTAATCGCATAATAAATATACTCAAATTTCTTAATTATGGAGATACATATGATTGAAACCAACGAAAAAAAACAATGTTTGCATCTTGTCTTTGGTGGGGAGTTAAAAAATCTTAAAAGTAATCAATTTAAAAATATTAATGCTTTAGATGTTGTTGGTATTTTTCCAGATTACCAATCGGCTAAAGAAGCATGGCAAGCAAAAGCACAAAGTAGTGTAGATAATGCATTACAACGTTATTACCTCATAGACTTGCAACAATTTCTTGATACTGACATAAGCGATACATAATAAAATTTGGATATTTGATCATTGCCTCTTGAATGAGGAAAATGGAACAGTATCCAATTTTTTTGAATTTAGTATTTTAAAAGTAGTAAAAAATTAAGACAATCAATGTTCCTAACAAAATATGATTTCTAAAGCTTATTGTTGTTGAAATGGATTGTTTGCGTTTTATTTATTGAAAATAATAATAATTAAAAAGCCTCAATAATGTTTAAAAAATGCAGTGTGTTTATATCTCTCTTTCTATCACCTTAAGATGGTTCATGAGAGGCATTTTATTTCTTTTTTAAACGATTTTATTCACATGCCAATCCTTCTTATAACGTGTAATCAGATGTTTTTCTGATTTAATATAAAAGAATGAAAGAGCTTGAAATGAGAGCACTTTACCATATCCTGAAATTATTACCAAACATGTGAAATGATAAATTATTCTTATAAAGATTGTAATAGATAAGACTAAAGTCTTTTCTTTGTTCTCAAAGTGAAAAATTGCTGTTATGTTTTTTCCTTTTTCTCATGCAAAATAAATGCATAATTTGTAAAAAGTGAGCGTTTAAGTTGATGTATCATTTAAAGGAACAAGAAAATATCTTATCTGTATAACGATCCATATAAGAGCTTGTAATACTCACAATGCTCTTGAATCTAACAAAAAATATTATAATTTTAGATATTAAAGCGCGTAGAATAAGAAAAAATTGTTTTATGAGATAAATTATTTACCTATCCTATCGTACTTTGTGTACATACATTCTCATGGAAAAGAGTTGAAACATGAGATAAACTACGATTGTGCTTCCCTACAATCTTCTCGTAAGTAACACGCTTTTATTGCATAGAATACGAAAGATTATTTTGCTATTCATGAAAAAATGAACGCAATGAACAGAGGTAAGGTATCGTTTAAGAAACAAGCTATAAACATCTTAAAAGCAGGTGGATAAGGTGGTTTTAATCATGGAACTAAAAGCACGCTCAGCTTTTTTAATTTATCGAACGATTGGTTTTTGCTTACGTCCTATTATACCTTTTTATTTGTTTGTTCGTACTCTCCGTGGAAAAGAAGAACGAGGACGCCAAAAAGAGCGTTTAGGTAAAAGCCATATAGTACGGCCCCAAAGCCCTCTTATTTGGATACATGCTGCAAGTGTTGGAGAAACGCTTGCTCTTGTTCCTTTAATAAATTACATTTTATCATTGAAAATCAATATATTATTAACAACATGTACTGTAACTTCTTCTTCCCTTGTAAAAAAACACTTTGGGAATCAATTAATTCATCAATATGCCCCATTGGATTTAGATTTGGCAGTGCGACATTTTGTAAGTTATTGGAAACCTAATTTAGTACTGACTTGTGAATCAGAAATTTGGCCTTTACGTATTAAAGAACTTGCTAAAATGCGTATTCCGCAGATTTTGGTTAATGCCCATATGTCTGAGCGTTCTTTTAAAGCATGGCAAAGATGGCACGTTCTTGCCAAACATATTTTTCAACATATTGACTTGGCTATTGGTCAAAACGAAAGAGATGTCACTTATTATCAAGCACTTGGAGTAAAATCTGTTGCGTTTTCTGGTAATCTTAAGGCTGATGTTTTACCAAGTGAAAATCGAGAATTGTTTGCATATTACAGCAATGCCATTGGCAATCGCCCCGTTTGGGCAGCTATTTCAACTCATGAAGGAGAAGAGGAAATTGTTTTTGAGGTTCACAAAATTCTTAAAAATTATTTGCCAAATTTATTAACAATTATTGTGCCTCGTCACCCTGAACGTTTAGAAGATCTTATCAAAAAATGCAACAATCAAAATTTGCGTTTTATCCGTAGAAGTAGCAATGCTGTTCCAAATGCAAATACGGATATTTTGTGGGGTGATACGATTGGAGAAATGGGGCTTTTTCTTCGTTTATCGAAAGTTTCTTTCATCGGAAAATCATTATGTGGAAAAGGTGGACACAATCCATTGGAATTGGCTTTGCTTGGCTCAGCTATTTTAACGGGACCCCATGTTTCAAATTTTCAAGGAATGTTTGAACAATTCTTAACAGATGATGCGGCCTGTATGATTCAAAACACGAAACAACTCGCTATTCAAGTGTACAAGCTCTTAACGAATGAAATATTGCGACAAGAAATGGTTAATAGAGCCTATGAAACTGCAACGGGTATGGCAGGTGCACTCGAACGTACATTAAAGGTTCTTGATCCATTTCTGCAACCTCTTATCATAGAAACAGGTTTAAGCCAATATCGAGATGGATATGCACATTAACACGCCGCATTTTTGGTGGAGAAATAAAAGTTTTTTACGTATTTTGTTAACTCCAGCTGCTTGGGGATATGGTTATTTTTCACATCGCCGTATGGTAAAACAGCCCCCTATTATTGACCTTCCGGTTTTGTGCATTGGAAATTTTACATGTGGTGGTGCTGGTAAAACACCTGTTGTCATTGCTTTTGCTCAAGTCGCTAAAGAGCTTGGTTTTGTTCCTGGCATTGTCTCGCGCGGTTATGGTGGATCGGTTAAAGGAGTGCATCTTGTAAATGAAAAACATGACAATGTGCGCTACATTGGAGATGAAGCGCTTCTTCTGGCACGACATGCTTTTGTTGCAATATCAGTTGATCGTTATGCAGCAGCACAACAACTCAAGCAAGAAGGATGTAATCTTATTTTGATGGATGATGGATTTCAAAGCCGTCGTCTTTATATGGATTATGCATTGCTTGTTGTTGATGCGATGCGTGGTTTTGGTAATAGAGCTGTTTTCCCAGCGGGACCTTTGCGTGTACCGTTAAAAACACAGCTTTCTTTCACAGATAGTGTTTTGTTGATTGGTCATTCAGATGCACATGATAAAATTCATTTTCTTGTCACACGTGCCGGAAAAACTTTGCATCAAGCGCACCTTCAACCATTCGCGTCTGATAAAGTTGCAGGAAAATCATTTTTGGCATTTGCAGGTATTGGAAACCCAAATAAATTTTTTAAATCTATCAAAGAACTTTCTGGTCATGTCGAGCAAACTTACTCTTATCCTGACCACTATTTTTTTTCTGATACAGATTTAAAAAATCTTGTACAAAAAGCTAAAATGCAAAACTTATGGCTGGCTACAACCGCTAAGGATTATGTACGTATACAAAAAAGCAGTGTGCAAAAAGATTTAAAAAATCTTATTGTATTTGACGTTAAAGTCGATTTTTCTCAAAAAGATTTTTGCCGTATACTTCTAGATGAGGTCATGACCCGTTTTAAAGAACGCAAGCCTCTTCTTTAAAAAAAATAAATGAATAACTTTTAACTCATCACTTTTTCTATGTTTTTAACAACCGGCTCAGATAAGGATTGCACTCAAGTTCGCGATGATAGGATATTTCACAACTCGCATATGCTTCTTGGCGATGATGATTCCAGTATTTTAAATCATCTATTGGAATTTTTTGCCCACTGACAGCACAAAGAGTATAAGTTCCATATTCTATGACTTTATATCCATTATTGGAATAATGAATTTTTGCTTCACGTTCATCACCAGAAAACATGTTTTATACTCCCTTTCTGTTTTGATGAGAGATTATCAAATAAAGTGCCATAGGATACCTTATAAAGTAGAGAATAAAAAAAATATCTCTTTCTTGCACAAAAAATACGTAGCCAATTTACTTTCTACCAAAAAGCTTCTCTATATCAACCAATTTGAGTTCAATATAAGTAGGACGGCCATGATTACACGTTCCTGTGTTAGGTGTTGCTTCCATCTGCCGTAACAATGCATTCATTTCTTCAGGGCGTAAAAGACGTCCCGATCGTATGGAGCCATGACAAGCCATAGTCGCTGCAACATAATCAAGCATTGCCTTTAAATTATCTGTCGTATCATATTCAGCAGCCTCATCTGCAAGATCTTTAATGAGAGCTTGTACATTTATCTCTCCTAACATAGATGGGGTTTCGCGCACAACAATTGCGCCAGGTCCAAATGGTTCTATTCCCAAACCAAATTTCTGCAAAGCATCCTTATGTGTTAAAAGGCAAGTTGTATCTTCTTCAGAAAGTTCTACAATTTCAGGGATAAGCAACAATTGTGAAGGAAGTGGTTTAGAATAAAGTGCATTCTTGAGAGCCTCATAAACTAATCGTTCATGAGCAGCATGCTGATCAACGATAATCAAACTATCTTGGGTTTGTGCAATAATGTAGTTTTTATGAATTTGCGCTCTAGCAGCTCCTAATGGATAAGATAACTCGTCTGATGAAGATGGCGTGTTTGAAATGTAAGCATCACCGCTTGGGGTGTCTAAGCCCTCCATGAGAGGAAGTGCATTTTCTTTTAAACCAAAAGAACTGGCAGTATCTAACGGTTTATGAAACATTGATGTGGATACAGAATGGTGAAACTGTGGAGTGTAAGAAGAAAACGGATGCGTGTTTTTAAAACTATTTAAAGGCTGCTGTATTTGAAATGCAGACAACATTGCTTCAGAACGCGTTGAGGTAGAACGAATTCCCATTTTGTGCAATGCTTCACGAATGGCTCCAACGATTAAGCCGCGAATTAATCCTGAATCACGAAAACGTATATCTGCTTTAGCTGGGTGGACATTCACATCTACATCAGAAGGAGGCAAATCAATAAAAAGAATAGACACAGGATAACGATCCCGCGTCATAACATCGGCATAGGCTGCTCGAATTGCTCCCCAGAGAAACTTATCACGCACTGGGCGCCCATTAACATAAGCAAATTGGTGAAGGCTATTGCTGCGGTTGAAGGATGGCAAACAAGCAAATCCAGTCAAACGAACTGATTCGCGCTCAGCATTAAGTGCAATACTGTTAGGAGCAAATTCTTTACCCATAACTTGAGTAATACGTTGTAATTGCCCTTGAATGTTATTTTCCGTAGCAGAGAATTCCATAGATGTTCTATCTGGTCCTGAAAGAGAAAAACGGATATGCGGAAATGCAATTGCAATTCGTTTAACCATATCAGTTATGGCATTCATTTCAGCGCGGTCAGTTTTCATAAATTTTAGCCGTGCTGGAGTAACAAAAAAAAGGTCACGAACTTCAACAATCGTCCCAGGATTTGCAGCAGCTGGTTTGGGACCAACAATTTTTCCTGCTGTAACGATAATTTCAGCAGCATTCTCCGCATTTTGTGTTCGTGAAGTTAATTTGAGCTTAGCAACAGAGCCAATAGAGGGTAAAGCTTCTCCTCGGAAACCAAGGAAGCAAATATTGTGTACATCATCGGTAATTTTCGAAGTACAATGGCGAGAAACTGCTAAGGCTAACTGATCTGCAGGAATACCACAGCCATTATCACTTACTTTTATAAAGTTTTTTCCACCGTTTGCTGTAACAATCTCAATTCGGGTTGCTCCAGCATCAATGGCATTTTCAATAAGTTCTTTGACAACATTTGCTGGCCGTTCAATCACTTCACCAGCAGCAATTTGATTAATAATATTTTCGCTGAGATGGCGTATAATCATCATAAATTCTAACAGCTTTTTTGCAGATTATATAAAAACTCTCATTCATGATAGCATTATTTGCTCGATATTCAAGAATGATAACTGCAGAGGAAATGTTCTTTCAAAATTAAAGACTATTTACTTTCAGAGAATGTTTGTACCAAGTGCTTTATTCATTGTTTGCAGAATTTTCATATAACTCATATAAATTGTAGCAGCTCACTAATTGATAAAATCAGAAAAGAATTATTTTTATTTCTTTAAAATAACTTGCATCAATTCATTATCTGAGCAAAAAAAGAAACGAAATGGAAATGGAAGGCAAAAAAATGGCGCGTGTAAGCGGTATTTTGGCAGATAGTGATATACAAGCTTTAATTAATAATGGCGTTCTTAAAGCTTTTTGGCCATTTGATACAAACCAAATACAACCCGCAAGTCTTGATCTTCGTTTGGGAGAGAAAGCTTATCGTATCCGTGCTTCCTTTATGCCAGGGACAGATGTAAAAATTTTAGATAAACTCGAACGGTTGAAGTTACATGAATTTAATTTACGAGACGGAGCTGTCTTGGAAACAGGTTGTGTTTATATCGTTCCTCTCTTGGAAAATTTAGCTTTACCAGAAATTTTATCCGCAGTCTCTAATCCTAAAAGTTCTACCGGACGATTGGATATTTTTACACGTGTGATTACTGATAATGCTCAGGAGTTTGATAAGATTTGTGCTGGTTATCATGGTCCACTTTATCTTGAAATTAGCCCACGGACGTTTCCGATTTTGGTGCGCACAGGTTCACGTTTATCTCAGCTTCGGTTTCGCAAGGGATACAGTTATTTAAATGAAACTGAGCTGTATGCTTTGCATATGAATGAAACACTGATATCAGATGATCAGCCTAACATTAGCGCAGGTGGTATTGGTCTTTCCGTTAATTTGAAAGGAGATGAAAATGGGCTTGTAGGCTATCGTGGTAAACGTTATGCAAGTGTCATTGATATTGATAAGCGTGCAGTTGCTCATGTTTTAGATTTTTGGGAACCTCTTTTTAACTGTGGTCAAAGAGAACTGATTCTTGAGCCTGATGAGTTTTATATTTTAGTTTCGCGAGAAACTGTTCATGTTCCCCCGCTTTATGCAGCTGAAATGACCCCTTTTGATCCTTTAGTTGGAGAGTTTAGGGTGCATTATGCAGGTTTTTTTGATCCAGGATTTGGGCATATAGAGTCAAGTGGAAAAGGAGCAAAAGCAGTTTTGGAAGTCCGTAGCCATGAAGTTCCGTTTATTTTGGAACATGGTCAAATTATTGGCCGTTTAATGTATGAACATATGCTTCATCGGCCATTAGCGCTTTATGGGCATGATTCTGGATCACATTATCAAGCACAAGAATTAAAACTTTCTAAGCATTTTAAATGATGGCAAACAATAACCTCTAACATGTGTGAGAAAAATATCCAAGTGGAAGAAATTCTTCGGTTTTTCATGCGCATCCTGCACTATCAATTTATTCATTTCTCAAACTGAAGATGCAAAATCCATTACTACTCGCTCTATAAAATTTAAATGAAAATACCATATCTTTTATTTTGTATCAAAATATCATTGCAGAAAAAAAATATAAAAGTAAAATTTCCATGATAAAGTTTTTTCTATGTAATATTTGTTTATATTTTCTTGCTCTTGCATGTTTTAATTTATTTGTATTTTTACAGGGAGTTAGAATTAATTATTCATATTCTGTACCAATAGAAATTTAGAAGATAAATTACTTTCAGAAAAAGTTACGAAAGAAAGAGCTTATGAAAATTTATCTTCTAGACGCACCACCTATCGTTAAGATATTTATTGAAAATAAACCCTAGATTGGCTTGGTGGTCCTCTCCCTTTGTTTAAAATCATTATAATTGTTTTTGGTAAGGTGATTCATATAACTGAAAATGGTATCAATATTAATGATCGTTTATTGAAATATGAGTTTTGTTAAACTTATTCTAGCTTTTAAGAATTGAGATTTTAATCATATTTTTAAAATATATCTCATTCTTAATGCAAATGTCCTTTTGACAATTTTATATAAGCTATACACCTGTTCTATATAATTAAATTATTTATGATAAGAAAATTACTTCATCCAAAATGAAATATTCCCGCTCCTAAATACTCATATTTAAAATTCGCTTAAATTCTTCATATGAGGTCAAAGAGTATGTATTGTGATACATTTTAATGATAGGAAACATGCAAGAGAAAATATTTCCAAAGACATGTGCGAGATCATGTGAAAAGCTAATTTTGTTCTATGAATGATCCTTTCATCTTTATAGGGGTAGACTCAATAACGAACTGTATGACTTTTGTGGATTGTAATGTGAGATATCTTGACAGTTCGTAGAGGAGATATTGCTTTAAAATTGGGATATATAGCTAAAATAATATCTTCCGAAATCACGAGTTATAAAAAATTATCACTCTTAAATTCTTGATTTTTGATTCCATATTCATAACCCATTTGCTCGTGGATTATTGATCAAAACTCAGCGACATTAGATTTTTAATCTGAAAAAATAACAATAAAGATATTATTTCTATTAATGTGTTTTTTTTGAGTTGCAATCTTAATTGTCTACATTTACTGGATAGAAGGTCTTTTAGAAACGTCTAAATAAAGAGGCCGCGCGGGGATTGATTTTAGAGTATTTTCGCTTTTTATTTAAGAATATGGTACCATTATGATTATTTCCTCGACATTTGATTACCGCAAAGCAGCAAGCCGTCGACTTCCTCCTTTTCTTTTTCACTATATCGACGGAGGAGCCTATGCTGAGGAAACAATGAGACGTAATTGTACAGATCTTCAAGAGCTTGCACTACGTCAAAGGGTTCTAAGGCAGATTGGTGAAGTTGATCTTTCAACCAAACTTTTTGATCAGACACTTGATTTACCAATTGTACTCGCACCTGTTGGATTAACAGGCATGTATGCCCATCGTGGTGAAGTAAAAGCTGCGCGAGCAGCTGTTGCAAAAGGTATTCCTTTTACCCTATCCTCCGTTTCAGTTTGCTCTATTGCAGAAGTGCACAAAGCAGTTGGAAATGCATTTTGGTTTCAACTTTATGTTCTCAAAGATCGCGGTTTCATGCGTGATGCATTAGAGCGCTCTTGGACATCTGGTGTGCGTACTTTAGTTTTCACAGTTGATATGCCAGTTCCTGGTGCACGTTATCGTGATGCACATTCAGGAATGTCTGGGCCTTATGCTAAATTACGCCGTATTTTACAAGCTTTTACCCATCCATATTGGGCTTGGAATGTTGGTCTTATGGGACGTCCACATGATCTTGGAAATGTTTCTGCCTATCTGAAAAAGAAAATTGCATTAGATGATTATGTTGGTTGGCTTGGTGCAAATTTTGATCCATCAATTGGTTGGCAAGATCTGCAATGGATTCGAGATTTTTGGAAGGGAAAAATGATTTTGAAAGGTATTCTCGACCCAGAAGATGCACGAGAAGCCGTAAAATTTGGCGCAGATGGTATTGTTGTTTCCAACCATGGGGGACGTCAACTTGATGGTGTGCTGTCAACTGCACAAGCATTGCCAAAAATTGCAGAAGCCGTAAAAGGCGATTTAACTATTTTAGCAGATTCCGGTGTTCGTTCTGGGCTTGATGTTGTACGCATGATAGCACAAGGTGCCGATGCCGTTATGATTGGTCGTGCTTTTGTTTATGCGCTTGCTGCAGCAGGTGAGAAAGGTGTTGCGCATCTCCTCGATCTCTTTGCAAATGAAATGCGAGTTGCCATGATATTAACTGGTGTACGCACAATGAAAGAAATCACACGTAAGAGTTTAGCAACTACAGATGCTCTTATTCAATGAAGAAATATATTTTGTATTACGACAAACTCATAGGTTGAAAGCTATAAAAGTGTAGTTTAGTAGATTTCTATATGTCTCGTGTTTTTCTCCATCCTCAATAATTTATGCTGCTTTTTAGCTGGGATTTATAATGCTTTGAATTAACAGACATTTTTAGATTCAATTTTATGTGTTTATATATTATCTCATTGCTAAAATAGCTTTCGTTAAACTTTCTCAATTGGATTTATAACTTTCTAAAATATTCACTTTGCCTCCACTACAAGCTGCCCTACCTAGTGTTGCTAAAGATAAATTTTGTATAATACATTGTTTTATAAAGATAAATTATTATTTTATATGTTAAATGAGAAACTCGAATATAGTAAGGTTATTTTATTTCAAATCTTTTTTATCACAAAAAAACAAAGACCATTTTCTTGTTCTCACAAATGAAAGCGATCTAAGAATAAAACAACTCTAAAAAGCAGAAAGTTATAAATTGTCCTCAATACAGGAAGCTATCTAAAACATTGGAAGGTAAAAAATAGAATGATGACATCACTTTGTACTTTGCACAAGTAGGGCTGGTGGTGTGCAGCAAGTATTTATGTTATACTCTTTACGATAACCGTTCAAAACAAGCTTTAGAGTGACAAAAGAGAGCTCCTTTTAATAGAAACGACGTTGAAAGAGCAATAATATTTTCTACACTAACTTGCTTATCATTTTTCTTCTTATACTTGAAACTCATAATCTCAAAAATATTCTCTTTAAAGTTAAAGTATCGCAATGCGCATTAAGCAATATCTAAACCATTTGATATATCTTCAAATGCATTATGCATGAGAATAAGAAGTTGCATATTTATTATACAAAAATACTTTCTATAATTTTTATTGTTTAAAAGAGGACTGTTTTTTAATCAAAATGACTGCTCTATTAAGAATAAAAACTAGAATAATTTCTTTCCCTTAATCGAATAAAAACGAGTTTTTCCAGCTTAAAGCTATAATCGTAGCTTATAGAGACGTATTACCGTTTCGCCATAAAAACGTTCATCATCAAGGTAAAATATATCAGGTAAATGAATAACTACCTCTTTCTTTTCTTCAAGCACAAAAAGTGCATCAGCTTTTGCCCACCCTCCTCTCAGAGCCTCTACAAAAGCATGTTCTCCCAAACAATGCCCATAAGGAGGATCCGCAAAAATAACATCAAATGGAATCATTGTACCAATATTGCCGAGCTTGGTTGCATCACGACGCAAAATACGCCCAATTGACTGCAAATCAAAAGCTTCGATATTTTTTTGAAGTAGTCCACGTCCTTCAACTGAATTTTCAACAAAAACAGCAGCCTTTGCACCACGAGATAAAGCCTCTATGCCTAAAGCACCAGTTCCAGCAAAAAGATCAAGAATACGTTTGTTGTCCCAAAATTGTTGTTCTCGACTAGTAAGAATATTAAAAAGGCTTTCGCGTACACGATCACTTGTGGGACGAATCGACTGATCAACAGGCGTAAATAAACCCCGCCCAGCAAATTTACCGCCGATGATCCGCACGAGAACCTCCAAATCGCTTCGATTTTTTTGTATCATCACTATACGCTTTAGATTTTTTCATAGTACCATTAAATGATTTCGCTCTTTGCTTACTCTCAAAAGAACGCTCATCATAATCGCCTTTCATAACTTTTCCTCCTTTCTTGAAAAAACGATCCTTCCTTCCAGAAATATGTACCTCACCAGAAAATGTTTGGTCACGTTTTTGATCAAAACCAACCTCTCTGATTTCCCGCAACGGAACTTCTGATGGCTTTCTCTTATCTTTATGGATAGACTTTTTATGTGCTAAATCACTCTTTTTATTATGTGCTAAATCACTCTTATGATCATGAGGAATATTCTTACTGTGGAAAGAATTCTTACGTGCACTTTGCGGACGTGCACCAGGTGCCATCCAAACATTAGAACGGCGAGAACGAGGCAAAGAACGCTCTGCTTTTCCGTTCTCATTTTGATCCTTGTGCATAAATTTTTCATCAGATTTAGTATCAAATTGTGCTGGAAAACGCTTAGCAGAACCACCTTTCTGTTTGTGCTGCTTACTCCCTCCGCTTGAAAAAATCCAACCATCATTTGCGACAGTAGAATCTTTATCATCTTGTTTTTTCGCAATAACCTTAGAATTTAAAAAAGGCTTAAGGATAGGAGAATCAAAATCTGCATTAGCTTGCATAATTAAACGCTCACCCAATTGCTCACGTAACATCCGACCTTTTATCTCACGAACCTCCCCTTCTTCTAAATCAGAGAGTTGAAATGGACCATAAGATACACGAATTAAACGATTAATTGATAATCCTAATGCGCCCAAAACTTTCTTTATTTCACGATTTTTTCCTTCACGTAAAGCAACAGAAAGCCACATATTCGCCCCCTGTTCACGTTCAATTGATGCTTCAATAGAACCATAGAAAATACCATCAATTGCTATGCCATTTTTAAGATTATCAAGCGCGTCTTGTTTTACACGTCCATGAGCACGAACCCTATATTTACGCACCCATCCCGTTAATGGAAGCTCTAATACACGTGCTAAACCACCATCATTGGTTAACAGTAAAAGCCCTTCCGTGTTTATGTCAAGTCTACCCACAGAAAGAACACGAGGCATTTCTTTCGGCAAATTACTAAATACCGTTGGTCTACCTTCAGGATCACGGTTAGTGGTAACAAGCCCTGCAGGCTTGTGATAAAGCCATAATCGCGTTCGTTCCGTAGGAGACAAAGTTTTACCATCAACTTTAATAACATCAGAGCGAGTAACATTAAAAGCAGGCGTTGTCACAACTTTACCATTAACAACAATACGACCTGCAAAAATCATCATTTCTGCATCACGACGCGAAGCAACACCAGCACGTGCTAGTCTCTTGGCAATCCGCTCACTTTCACTGTTTTCATTCATTTGCTCTTTACACCAATCTCTTCTACTATGTTCAGCAAATCATTTACCCATACTATCCCGCTTATCTTGAAAAAGGGGAGTAACACAATCATTTTCTATCCTTTAGCAGTAATTATCATTTTCTATCTTTTAGCAATAATAATATACTGGTTTATTTACAAATCGATTTTAAACATTAAAAAACAATACTCCATCATTGTAAGCCTATTCATTTATCGTATTTCTTTCTATAGAGAAGCCTTTTAAACTTCCTACACTTTAGTGGAAAAAATTCTATGATTTTGACTCCTATGGAAATAGCCCTTGAAGAAGCACAATGGGCAAACGAAAAAGATGAAATACCGGTAGGCGCCGTTATCACACGAGGTAAAACAATCATTGCACGCGCTGGCAACTACACAAAAGCCGCATATGACCCTACAGGACATGCAGAAATGCGTGTCATCCGCAGAGCCTGCGAGATATTTCAAAGCGAAAGGCTTACCGATTGCGACCTTTATGTAACGCTTGAACCTTGTGCTATGTGTGCTGCTGCCATTTCATTCGCACGCATAAAGCGCCTTTACTATGCCACAAATGATCCAAAAGGAGGTGCCATTGAACACGGCCCACGCCTTTATCGGCAACCAACATGCCACCACAAACCTGAGGTTTACTCTGGTTTCAAGGAAAAAGAAGCTGCACAACTTCTTAAAGATTTTTTTGCACAAAAGCGACGTTAAAAACCACCTCTATTCTTATTCATAACGCCCCCTTCACTTTAACATAGTACCATATTTCTTTAAAAAACCACCAGCTCTTTTTATCCAACCTCCTTTAGAGGCATTATCACGCTCTCTTAATGCTTCGCTTTACCCTGTTGACCAACCAGTACAATTTTTGCTGATTGACGATAACTTAAAGGCGGCTCAGTGAGATATCAACGATATTTCGCACTTCCAACTTGTGCTCTCTGACGACGTAAATATTCTTGTCTTTGCTTCTCATTCAACTGCAAAACACTTTTATTTCTGGGCGAACTAGAAATATCAGTATGGACATTACTAGGATATTGCTTTCGTGTTGTCTTTTTACCAAAAGAATTATCCTGTATCATCTCTTGCTGAGGTATTGGTAAAACGAGGTGCGAACTAGGTTTCACCTCTACAAGTTCCGGACGAGGTTTCATAACAAGCTGGCTGTTATTATTTTTTGTCTTTAATGAGCCAATGTTAGCAATATCTTCAAAAAATTGCAAAGAAACCACCTTCCCTGTACCATAGGTGGGAGCAGATAAATTACACCCTGTTAAAACAACGCACAAACCTAAAATGCTGATTAATAATATTTTCACTTCACGTTTTTTCACTGCTTATCACACTCCCCTCAGCATATGGGTGATTGACACTCCAGCGCTTTAGTGTGAGGCCCAACCCCATAACCAAATTTTCCCTATAGATAAAACAAAGGTTTTTTTCAGTATCATAAAAAAACATACGTATCAATGAAAGAATTCAAATGATAACAATGCTATTTACAATCCTGCATTGTTTTCACTCATTTTAAATTTTTCCGAGTTTCTGTAATTCTCGTAAAGCAGCTGCATCGCGAGCAGAAACATCAGGATAAGTTGGATCACTCCCAACATCTTGTGTATAACGCCATGATCGAGCACATTTTTTACCTAAAGCCTTCCCTGGATAAACACCAACGCCTTCCACATCACTTAGAGTAAAAGCATCTGCGGGTGATTCATCTTGTCTGATTGTTAGGGCACTGGTAATACAAATTTCTGCCATGTCTAAATTTTCTAATGCCTCCAGTAAAGCCGGATTAGAAATAAAAACAATAGGTGCTGCTTCTAGAGACGATCCAATACGTTTTTCCGCTCGTTCTAATTCTAAAGCACCTGTCACAACTTTACGCACCTGCCGAATTTTCTTCCAACATTCAGCCAAAGATTCGTTTTGCCATTCTTCCCGCACAGGGCGAAACTGTTCTAAATGGACTGAATGGCTTTCTGGATAACGCTCCAACCAAGCTTCTTCCATTGTAAAAGGCAACATAGGAGCAAGCCATGTTACCATTCGTTCAAAAATTTCACGGACGACTTGCAAGGAAGCTTTACGCTTTTTTGATGAAGGTGCATCACAATAAAGAGAATCTTTACGGATATCAAAATAAAACGCTGACAATTCAGTGATCGAAAAATCTAATAATGCACGCATAATTTTCTTAAAATCAAACTCATCATATGCTCGATTAATTAATTGATCGAGTTCAAAAAGCCGATGCAATATAAATTTTTCAAGATCCGGTAATGTGCAATAAGATATTTCTTCTCCTTCATCATACACCAAAGTTCCAAGCATCCAACGAATTGCATTCCGTAGTTTACGATAGGAATCTACACTTGTTTGAAGAATTTTTTTGCCCAAACGCTGATCTTCCCAATAATCCGTTGTCATAACCCAGAGACGAAAAATATCAGCACCAGATGTTTTAATGATCTCTTGTGGAACAACCGTATTGCCCAAGGATTTAGACATTTTCTTGCCGTTCTCATCCAAAGTAAAACCATGTGTGATCACTGTCTTATAAGGAGAACAAGCACGCGTACCGCAACTTTCTAAAAGAGAAGCTTGAAACCACCCGCGATGCTGATCAGAACCTTCAAAATAAACGTCAGCAGGCCATTTCAAATCATCTCGATCTTCTAATACAAAACTATGGCTCGCTCCAGAATCAAACCAAACATCAAGAATATCACGAACCTGAACCCAAGGTTCATGTGCACGTTCACCTAAAAAACGCTCACGTGCCCCTTCAGCAAACCACGCATCAGCCCCCTCTGTTTCAAAAGCCTGCAAAATACGCTCATTGACTCGCTCATCTTTAAGAATAACGCCATCTTCATCAGCAAAAATACAAATAGGAACCCCCCAAGATCTCTGGCGAGAAAGAACCCAATCAGGACGATCTGTTATCATAGAAGCTAAACGATTTTGACCAGAAGAAGGAACAAAACGCGTCATTGAAATAGATTTTAAAGCACGACTCCGTAAAGTTGAACCATCTCCAAAATCTTTATCCATTGAAATAAACCATTGTGGTGTATTACGGAAAATAACTGGTTTTTTTGAACGCCAACTATGAGGATAAGAATGCTTTAAACGACCACGTGCGAACAACCGATCTGCCTTCATTAAAGCGTTTATAACCTCTCTATTGGCATCACCCATTTTTCCATTATCATCAATAACACGTGCAGGTCCCCCTTCACGATCTGGACCAAAACCAGGAACCTCCTTCGTATAAAAACCAGCATCATCAACAGGAAATGGTATAGAAGAATCAATACCCGCCTGTTCTAGTAGAGGTTTATAAGCATTCCAAATTTCAAAATCCTCACGCCCATGGCTTGGCGCTGTATGAACAAAACCTGTACCAGCACTATCTGTTACGTGCAAACCATCAAGCAATGCAATTTTATAATTATACCCCCCAGCCAAACCTTTCAGTGGATGAGCAAGAACGAGCGTTTTAAGCTCGTCAACAGAAACAGCACGCAAACGCTTCAAAATAAGTTTTGCTTTTTCTGCACAACTCATGGCTAGTGCATCAGCAAAAAGAAGCTTCTCTCCAGCTTGAGGACCAAAATCATTTTCTGCACTTTCAATTTCGTAAACACTGTAAGCAATCTGCGAAGAATAACTAACTGCACGGTTACCAGGAATTGTCCATGGAGTCGTTGTCCAAATTACAACAAAGGCATCATGTAAATCATGAGAATCTGTTTTAAGAATCGGAAATTTAACCCATATGACCTCTGATTCATGATCATGATATTCGATCTCTGCCTCAGCTAAAGCCGTACGCTCAACAACAGACCACATAACAGGTTTTGAACCACGATAAACCTGATCTGACATAACAAATTTCATCAACTCGCTGGCAATACGTGCTTCTGCATGAAACGCCATTGTGGTATAGGGACTGTTAAAATCTCCCACGATACCTAGACGTTTAAACTCTTCACTTTGAACACTTATCCAATGTTGTGCAAATTCACGACATTCTTGACGAAATTCATTAAAAGGAACATCGTCTTTATTTTTTCCCCGTGCACGGTATTTTTCTTCAATCTTCCATTCAATCGGAAGCCCATGGCAATCCCAACCAGGAACATAATTTGCATTAAAACCACGCATTTGAAATGAACGGACAATCACATCCTTGAGAACTTTGTTCAAGGCATGACCAATATGAATATTCCCATTTGCATAAGGTGGGCCATCATGAAGAATGTAAAGTGGACGCTCCTTAGCTTGCTGACGCAATTTTGCATAAAGCCCCATCTCTTCCCACCGCGCCATCAGTTCAAGCTCTTTCTGCGGCAGCCCTGCACGCATAGGAAAATTTGTTTGTGGTAGATAAAGAGTTTTTGAATAATCTATTGTTTCATTTTTCACAGTCATTGTGAAATATTCCTGTCCACTTTTACGATTTCATTTTTGCATAACTCCCCTGAACCCTGCAATTCTGGTTTTTTGATTTATAGGGAAAGCCAAACTCATCATTCGTATTAAGCAGCGATCAAGAAGATATATCATCACATTCCATGGGCTTTATCATGAAACTATCAAGAAAGGAAACCAAAAAATGATTCTTCTAAAAATAGAGACTCCACCAGTGGTGGAGTCTCTTAACAATTTAATATTATCCTCAATTAGAATTTGTAAGCTACACCAACACGGAAATCATTTGTTTTGTAACTTATTTCAAGTTTTTCCTTTGCAAATTTCTTTTTACCGAAATCAGAGTAACGATATTCAGCACGCACAATGAGATTGTCTAACATCGCAAAGTCAATTCCACCACCAAGGGTATAACCAATCATTGTCTTTGTTTCATCGGTTAAGTTTTTAGAAGAAATCTCTCTTCCGCTTTCATTCTTAAATGATAACGATACAGTGTCTTGAAGCTGCGTATAAGCAATACCACCAGCAACATAAGGCATAAAGCGATCAGCAACAAAACCAATACGTACCCGTGTAGCACCAGCCCAATTTTGCTTTAAAGTATGGCTTAAAGTTTCAACTTCATCCTCTTGTTCGAGACCAAATTCAGAAGCTACCTTCTTCATTTCTTCTATACCATAGACACTAGTGCCATCCTTATTCGCAGCTTGCGCACTTGACGCACCACGTTCAGGCATACCCAATGCACCATGCGGGCGAGCACTGCCACCATGTGGATTGCTAGCAGCATGCGGATGAGCACCAACGCCGTGCCCAGCAGGATGACCAGCATTTTGTCCAGAACCATGATGAACATGGTGCGAATGAGGACTCTGTGCACCGCTACTAGATCCACTAGGATTACCCTGTACAGCCCCATTGCCAACGGATGAAGCTGATTTTGATGAATCTGACTCTTCTGATGAGGCCGACCTTGCAAGTGTCAGCGGCATTCTCGCTGATGTAGTTCCTGAATTCCTTGATGCTGATGTATTTGTTGCCTCCGATTTTGCAGGTGCAGATGCTGCAGGTTTTTCAGATGCTGGCTTTTCTAGCACTGGCTGTGCAGGCGCTGGTTTTGCAGCGGCTGTCTGTACGGGCGCTGGATTTGTATCTGCTGGTTTTGCGGGCGCTGGTTTTGCGGGCGCTGGTTTTGTAGCTGCTGGCTTTGCTGCTGATCCATTTAATAATGTTGTATCTTTTTGTGTCCCTGTTGATGGCGTTACTGCTGCAGATCTACGAGATCTTACCACTGCGCTATCTACTGCAGAAGTTTCAGATGCGCCTATAGTTATGGTCTTTGTGTGTTTTTTTCCAGACCACATTAAATCTGTATCGATACCAAAAACGAAGTTATCGCCAAGATCAATATTGGAACCTGCGTAGAAACCACCTTCAACCCCTGAAAGATTAGGTGATAAATCCTTGCTCAGTGGTATCGTTTTTTGTTCACCAATAATATTCATATCGGTTTTACTTGAAAAACTACCAGCTTGAGCACCAAAGTAAAAGCCTGTCCATGTAAAAGCAGGCGCCACAAAAGCTGACGAAGCCTCTGGCATTGGTTTATGAGGAACCATGACATCCGCAGCATGAGCCGCAGAAGCTGAAATTAAAGCAAAAATAGATGCCGTTATTAACCGTTTCGTATTCATAAAAAATCTCCAAATATCCAAAACGAATTGTTTATAGTGCATCCACTTTAAAAGATCTGTAGCAAAAATATCACATCCACAAAAAATAAAGGCCCCATCAAAGACAGGGCCTCTTTAAAAATTAATTTCTAATTAATAGTTCAATTTCGCGCTCAATTGAAGTCAATTCTGCACTAAACTGGAACACTTAATTAGAATTTGTAAGCTACACCAACACGGAAATCATTGGTTTTATAGCTAAGTTTATCTCCATCTTTTTCAAATGCTTTTTTACCGAAATCTGAGTAACGGTATTCTGCACGCAAGAGAACATTATCAGCCATAGAAAAATCAACACCACCACCAATGGTAAAACCAACAAATGTCTTTGTTCTATCAAATTTTTCAGAAGCTTCATCGCTTTTTGCAGCATTATTCGCCACATCCACTGAACCGCTAGCTTGCACCTGCGCATAGGCAACACCACCAGCAACATAAGGCATAATGCGTTCAGCAGCAGCAAAACCAACACGTACTCGTGTAGCACCAGACCATTTTTCTTTTAAAGTGATACTACCAGTAATCTTCTCTGGAGCACTAGGTTTCTCACCTTCAGGTTTGTCATCTGCGGCTTTTCTAGCTTTACTAGGTTCTCCGCCTTCAGAACCTCCAGGTTTTCCAGGTTTTTCACCTTCAGAACCTCCAGGTTTTCCAGGTTTTCCAGGTTTTCCACCTTCTGGATTTCCAGGTTTTTCACCTTCTGGGTTTTCAGGTTTTTCTCCCTCTGGATTTCCAGGTTTTTCTCCCTCTGGATTTCCAGGTTTTTCTCCCTCTGGATTTCCAGGTTTTTCACCTTCTGGCTTCTCTGGATTGCTTACAAAAGAAACCTGTTTTGTTTCTCCTCGATCAGCCCAAACTGCATCGGTTTCAACACCTAGAATCAGACCATTTCCAAGATCAATATTGGAACCCGCAAAAACTCCACCCATAAAACCTGAAGGCTGAGGTAGAAACTTTTCACTATATTTCTCTTTTGTCTCTGACACAACTGCTTCAGTTTTACTTGAAAAACCACCAATCTGACCACCAAGGTAAAAACCTGACCAAGAAAATGATGGGGCACTAATAACCGGTGGTGTTACTTCATGATGAACAACAACATCAGCAGCATGTGCTGCAGAAGCTGAAATCAAAGCGATAACAGAAGTCGTCATTAAAGATTTTATATTCATATATTTTGCTCCTTTTAATTATCGTGTGACATTAAACATTTATGTAAAATAAATCTGTAGTAAAAATATCACACTCTTAAAAATAAAGGCTCCGTCAAAGACGGAGCCTCTTAGAAACTTAATTTATTAATAATTGAGTTCTGCACTCATTGAAGTTAACCTTGTACTAAACTCAATTAGAATTTGTAGGCTACACCAACACGGAAATCATTGGTTTTGTAACTAAATTTGTCTTCACCTTTTACAAATGCTTTTTTACCAAAATCTGAGTAACGGTATTCCACACGCAAGAGAACATTATCAATCACAGAAAGGTCAATACCACCATCAATGGTAAAACCAACAAATGTCTTTGTGTCATCAAACATTTTAACAGCAGTTCCAAGATCCCCTTCTTTTGCAAAATTAACTGAATAGCTATCTTTTACCTGCGCATAGGCAACACCGCCAGCAACATAAGGCATAATGCGATCAGCAATAGCAAACCCCATACGTACTCGCGTAGCACCAGACCATTTTTCTTTCAAAGTGATACTACCACTAATCGTGTTATCCTCTAATACTGGTGTAGAAATTTCAATAAGATTCGCAATGTCCTTACCCTGAGAGTTATCCGTGTTAGCAGTGCCATGTTTATCAGTACTATTACTGTTCAAAAAAAAGAATGGTTTTGTTTGTTCTAGACCGACCCAATTTGCATCGGTTTCAACACCTAGAATCAGACCATTTCCAAGACCAACATTGAAACCTGCAAAAATGCCACTCATAAAACCTGAAGGCTGAGGTAGAAGCCTTTCACTATATTTCTCTTTTGTCTCTGACACAACTGTCTCAAATTTACTTGAAAAACCACCGATCTGACCACCAAGATAGAAACCTGACCAAGAAAATGATGGAGCATTAATAACCGGTGGTGTTACTTCATGAGGAATAACAACACCAGCAGCGTGTGTTGCAGAAACTAAAATCAAAGCGATAACAGAAGCCGTCATTAAAGATTTTATATTCATATATTTTGCTCCTTATTAATTATCGCTTGATATTAAACATTACACAAAAAAATATGTAGAAAAATAATACAGTTATAAAAATAGAGGCCCCATTCAGAGATGAGACCTCTTGAATTATGTTACTTTGAACAAGAAGCTTTCAGTCAAATAAATACATCAATAATTGATTTTCTAAATAAATTACTGCTTAGCATTTGTAAATTTCTTTTGATCAAAATCAATGCGTGATAACATTCCTCATACACAGAAAATTAACCATAGATATCGCCAAAAAACGCACTTCTTCGTAATTTACCTTATAATAAATTAAAATTTGTAAGCTACACCAACACGGAAATCATTGGTTTTGTAAGAAGTTTCATATTTATCGTTTGAAAATTTCTTTTTACCAAAATCTGAATAACGGTAGTCTGCACGGACAATAACATTATTGGTCATTGCCAAATCAACACCAGCGCCAAGAGTGTAACCAATAAATGATTTTGTTTCATCAGATAAGTTTCCAGAGACTATGACCTTATTTGTCTTTCCCTCTGTTATTGATACTGAAGTGATATCTTGAAGCTTTGTATAGGCAACACCACCAGCAATATAAGGCATAATGCGTTCAGCCGCAAAACCAATACGCACACGCGTAGCCCCAGCCCACTTCTCTTTAAAAGTAAAACTGCTCGTACGTTTGTCACCATGTCTTATTGCGTCTTTATCAAAATTAATACCAGCATCTTGCAGTATTTTTGCAATATAATTTAAATGATTTTCAGGAATAAAATATGATTTTCCTGTCTTCGTATTTTCTTTATTATGCCAAATAACATCTGTATCAACACCAAGAATAAGACCATTGCCAAGATCAATATTTGATCCCCCATAGATTCCTCCTATAAAACCTGAAAGCTTCGGCAAAAAATCGTTATTCACCGGAATGGTTTTTCCCTTAGAAAGAATATTCATCTTTGTTTTGCTCGAAAAACCACCAACCTGACCACCAAAGTAAAAACCTGTCCAAGAAAAAGTAGGGGCAACAATAGCCGGTGCAACAGGTGCAGGATTTGGGGGAACAATAACATCTGCTGCATGCGCTGCTGAAGCTGAAACAAAAGCAAAAGCAGAAGCTGTTATTAACCATTTTATTTTCATATTTTCTCTCCGCTGAATATTAAACTCGCCACTCTATATAGAGCCCCAACTCTAGATATCTGTAGTAAAAATGACACACTCATAAAAAATACATGCATCTTCACCTCTTGCAAAACGCACCTCACCCAATTTTTAGAAAAATATCCCTAGATTTAACCATCACACTACCCGATCAATAACTTGACCTTTCAAATTTCTTTCTCTCATGACAAAACCACCTCTACAAAAAAATTGTGAATAAACAACACCAAGATTCTATTTTTAAAATACCTCCCCTCCTTTAAGATTTACTTCTTACCGAAAATAAAACATATCTCTTAACATCACTGTCGCACTAACTAAAAACTCATTGGACTCCTCCCAAACAGATTTGGTCGCCTTCCGTTGTTTCGAGATCTCGGACCTCTTTTTCTATGCGAAGATGGCGCTGCTACTAACTCAACAGCTGTTGATCTGTAACAATTATCAATACAAGAAGATTCTTTTTGAAAAACTTCAGATAAAACATTGCAAACCCGATTACCAAAAGAAAAGTCTTCAGAAGAGATAGCTGAAGGTGTTCTCTCTGCTAACTTTTGGACAACGACAAAGCTCGCTCCTTGTGCTGCAGAAATTGAAGCAAAAGTAGCGAAAGTTGCAATAAAATATTTTATGTTCATAAATTTATCTCCATATAAATATCCATAATGGATTTTATAATAGTGCTCTAGTTTCCAATTTCCATAGAGAAACAATACACTTAATAGATAAAAATGAGACTGCTACCGAAATGGAGCTTTGTAGTTCTTTAATTTTAAAATAAAAAAAAATTTAAGTTGTACAAACCCAGACATCACTGGTTTTATAATAAACAACCATACAATACACATAAAAAACTAGCCGCATAAATATTCACCAAAGCACTTTTTTAACAAAGATATTTCTCATCAGAATACTAAGTTCTCCCTTGCCCTATACTATTTCGACAGTGCTCGTATAGCAAACCTTCTAATAAAATTATTTATTCTTCTGCTACTACCTGTCCCTTTTAAGAAAACTTAAAATAAAGACAATTACAAACATAAAAAGTACATATTTATAACGGAGATTGTACTGCAAAAGCCTCAAATTAAACAGAACTCATAACACTAAGAATTACGATCCATAACGTTATTCATCAAAATAGATAAGAAAAATAAAAAATGTGAGCATCCATATTATGGGAGTATATTGCTCTGTTGCGTCCTTAACTTTCACTTCCTGCTATAAAATAATAGCTTGGTTTACAAAGATAATTCATCTTTCTTCTTGTTGAAGTAGGACCACTAATACCGTAAATTGCTCTTCTTTCAAATCATTTTCATAGTAAAATAATATCATTGCATGTCAGAAATGTGATAAGTGTATAGATAAAAATCTCTTTTAAAGAAAGGATAAATACTTCACCGCTTTAATGCAATAACTCTTGCAACATTGGAAACTGGTAAAAAAGTGCTATCTCATTTCTTCACAATAATTTATCTCTTCCAATAATTAAGGGATACTACCTACACTCATCTATCATTAAATTGATTGCTCTTGATAAAGTATTTGCTAACAATAACTCATGTCGTAGACCTAACAGACAAGTTCTGAATTTTCAGCTTAATTTATATTTTTACTGGTTGATACAAAAATAGAAATAACATCGTGTTTTAAGCTATTGATAATGCCGTAAAACATCATCTCAAAGAGCAATGTTTACGGCATTATCGATAATTCTTTCTGCTCTGGTTTAAAAAAGTTTCTAAACTCAGCTATGTGCAAAAATATCAACCTCAGACCATCCTAAAAGATCAAGCTTTGCCCTCATAGGTAAAAATTGAAAACATGCCTTTGCAACATTCTCCCGTTCTTCACGTTTTAGGCGTTCTTCAAATATATCTTTTAAACGATGTAAATATAAAACATCTGAAGCAGCATATTCGATTTGCGCACGTGATAAAGTTTCAGCAGCCCAATCCGAAGATTGCTGCTGCTTAGAAATATTCACATTCAGCAATTCACCGCAAACTTCCTTTAATCCATGACGGTCCGTATAGGTACGCGTAAGTTTCGAAGCAATTTTTGTACAAAAAACAACTTCTGGCATAACACCAAATGTATGTGCTAAGATAGAAAGATCAAAACGCCCAAAATGAAATATTTTGGTGATAGCCTTATCCTCAAGCAATTTAACCAAATTCGGCGCACTCTTTTGCCCTTTAGCAATCTGTATAACGTCAGCAGTGCCATCTCCAGAAGAAAGCTGAACAACACATAAACGATCACGATACGGTTGTAATCCTAAAGTTTCAGTATCAACAGCAACAGCATCAACTTGATAATTGTCTAGGTTTGGCAAATCACCTCGATGAACACGAATCTCAGTCATTTACCCTCCTATTATTTGAAAAAGCTGCAAGAATACGCGCCCAAGACCGCTGCCCCTTATGAAACGACTTTAAATTATACTTTTCATTAGGAGAATGAATACGATCATCATATAATGCAAATCCAACCAGAACAGACTCCATATCAAGAATTGACTGAAAATCTCCAACAACCGGAATTGATCCCCCCACAGCATCAAGTATAGCAGGATTGCTCCATTCTTGCGATAAAGCTTCTTTTGCTGCCTTGATAAAAGGTGAATCATAAGGAATTTGAATTGCAGAAGAACCACCATGCTCTTTAAATTCAACAGTACAATCAGCAGGAAGTAGACTGCACACATAATGACGGAAAGCTTGACGTATCTTCTCTGGATCTTGCTTATGCACTAAACGAAAAGATACTTTCGCATTCGCTTGAGAAGCAATAACCGTCTTTATTCCTTCTCCTGCATAACCACCACTAATCCCATTAACTTCTGCAGTAGGACGCGCCCATACAAGTTCTAAAATGCTCCGTCCTCTTTCACCAACAGGAATCGAAAGTCCTATAGGACCAAGAAAATTTTCAGCAGTACAATTCAGCGCATTCCAAGACTGCAAAATCTGTGAAGGTGTTTCTTCAACCCCATCATAAAAACCTGGAAGCGTTACACGACCATTGTCATCATGAAGCCCTGCTAATATTTTCGTTAAAATATGAATAGGATTAGCAGCTACCCCTCCAAAAGCACCAGAATGCAAATCACGATCGGCTGCTGTAATCGTAACTTCTTCTCCTAGAATTCCCCGAAGAGCAATACAAACAGATGGCGTATCTGCATTCCACATTGCTGTATCACAAACCAACGCACAATCAGCCTTAAGCTCATCCCTATTTTCTTTTAAAAAAGGAACGAGAGACGAAGAGCCACTTTCCTCTTCACCCTCAAATAAAACTGTAACTTTAACAGGAAGCTGCCCCGTTTCTTTCTTAAATGCACGACACGCTTCAACAAATGTCATGAGCTGACCTTTGTCATCGGAAGCTCCACGAGCACAAATTATCTTTTCTCCATTTTTCTCTTTTAAAGAAGGAGTAAATGGATCATGCTCCCATAAGCTCAACGGATCAACAGGTTGAACATCATAATGTCCGTAAAATAATACATGCGGACAATCATCCGAAGGCCCTGGATGATGCCCAACAACCATTGGATGACCAGGTGTATCTCGACGTGAAGCTTCAAAACCTATGCTTTTTAAATCCTCTACTAACCAATCAGCTGTTTGACGACATGCATCCTTATAAGCCGAATCTGTAGAAATCGATTGAAAACGTAAAAGACAAAAAAGGCGTTCAAGACTCTCTTCTATATTCTCATCAAGACATGTCAATACTTTATTCAGCACAAAAAAACCTCTCAATCCTTGCCTCAGTATAGAAATGACTTTAAGCTTCTTACAAGATTTTGCAAGATACCTTATTCATTTTTGACACTGTGGACAGTAAAAACTTGATCGCCCAGACTGTAAAATACGTACAATAGGCGTTCTACATTGCAAACATTCCTCGCCTTCTCGTCCATAAACAGAAAAAGCATGTTGAAAATAACCAAGTGAACCATCTACATGCACATAATCACGCAAAGAAGATCCACCAGACAAAATTGCTTCCGCAATAACATCACGTACATTCTGCGCTAAAGAATCTGCACACTTGCGTGCATGTACAGTTTTCAATGCTAATGTAAATGCACCACGCTGTGGAGACAAACAACTACGCCACAGCGCTTCGCAAACATAAATATTCCCAAGCCCTGCAACAATAGACTGATCAAGTAAAACACCTTTAAGGGATATTTTTTTATTAACGAAAGCCTCTTGTAAATAACGACCAGAAAACGCATTACTCATAGGCTCGAGCCCTAGTTTTTTCAAAAGCGGATGCTCATAAAGCCTGCCTGTATCGACTAAAAGCATAAATCCAAAACGACGAACATCATTATAAATAAGATGATAAATCTTGCCATCCTGTGCTTGAATATCCATGACAAAGTGATCGTGCTTAGCAAATTTTCCTGTAAGAGAAGATATTTTTCTGACAGAATTACCCTCTATGCGCCATGATCCTGACATTCCTAAATGGCTTAAAATCGTTTCATTCTGCGAAAGATGAAACAATAAATATTTTGCACGCCGACCAAGCTCCACGATCGTCTTCCCCATAAGGCGCTCACAAAACAACTCAGGAAAAGGAAATCGTAAATCTCTACGATTAAGCGTAACAGATATAATCTTTGCACCAGTTACAACTGGCTCCAACCCACGGCGAACAGTTTCTACTTCAGGAAGTTCAGGCATTTATCTTTTTAATCATTATGTGCGTTATAATTATGCGTTCCAACAACATAATTGAAAAAATAATAATATTAAGCCCACTCACCCTTACAAAATACCGGAACTTTCATACCATCCGACATAATGCCATCTATGTCGATTTCACCCGATCCAATCATCCAGTCAATATGAATCATACTTTTATTACCCCCACGTACTGCAATTTCCTCTGCTGTCAAAGATTCTCCATTTAAAAAGCACTTAGAATAACACTGCCCTAAAGCAATATGACAGGCCGCATTTTCATCGAATAATGTATTATAAAAAAGGAGATCGCTCTTAGAAATGGGAGAAGAATGAGGAACAAGAGCAACTTCACCTAACCGACTCGCTCCTTCATCACTTTTCAAAATCTGTTGTAAAACTTCTTGGCCAGCTGAGGCTCGAGAATCAACAATACGCCCTGCTTCAAAACGAACCTCGATATTATCAATGAGTGCTCCTTGATAGGAAAGTGGCTTCGTAGAACGAACAAAACCTTCAACCTTATGAGCATGAGGAGTAGTAAATACTTCTTCTGTTGGAATATTAGGATTACAGATAACGCCATTTTTAGCCGTTGATGCACCACCATGCCACTCATGATCATCTGCTAAACCAACCATTAAATCAGTCCCTGGTCCTGTAAAATGTAAAGCAGAAAAACGCTGCTCATTAAGCCAAGATGATCGTTGCTTTAAAGCCGCATTATGCATAGACCACGCATGCACAGGATCTCCTTCTGTAACACGTGAAGCAGAAAAAATTGCATCAGATAATTTCTTAATCGCCTCATTAAGCGGTAAAGAAGGAAACATCGCCTCAGCCCATCCTGCTGTTGGATAAGCAACAATTGACCAGTTTATAGCAAAATTTGATATTTTTTTAAGTGCTGGCTGATAAGCCATTGAAGTTGCCTTATTTAAACGCGACACTTTATCAAAATCTTGATTGGAAAGCAGCAAAGGATTGTCACCAACAATCGCTAAACGCGCAGCTCCATTTTCAAAAGCATTCGCCATCCCTTCATACAACCAAGAAGGCGCACAATTAAAACTAGCAGAATGCGCATTTTCAAAACGGGTCAGCGATAACACATCATCACTAAAAAGTGGGGTAATGACACCAGCACCAACCTTATAGGCATGGTATGCAATACGCCGAACAAAAGGTAATGCTGAAACTGGAGCAGTCACAACAAGATCCTGACCTTTTTGTAAATTTAGCCCGACTTTAACCGTAACCTCTGCAAGACGATTCAACATTTCAGGCGAAATCACCTCATGCATATCAAAGTTCATTACCAAATCCTTTTTTGATTATGAAGAAATTACAAAACTCTGTGTCGTTTTTCTAACATTGCAACAATCGCATTTAACTGTTCTGATGATGGCACAGAATAAGCCATAATTGCTTTGTCTGTTTTTTCCTCTATACGATGAGGTGCATGCAGAGGAATGGGGACTTTATCAAGCTGTACCACAGCAAAAGGCGTAGTATGACCCTTGCTCGACTGCGCTACCTTTATAGAAGAAGATGTATTTTGTTCTTCTTCTGCTTTGATTTCTTGGCTTGTTAAGCTTGCATTCATAAAACTCGATGCATTGCCTGAACGTTCTTGGGCAAAAGCATAAGAAACATCATAAGGACGATCATTTGTCGGAACTTGAAGCAATCCATCTCGAGAGCGCTTTTCATAAAAGGCATTCCCCCCTGCAACACGAACATAATGCATATTTTTATAAGGAAAAGACAAACCTGCAGTATGAAAAAATTTAGCATATTTAAGTTTCTTATCTCGTTTTCCCCGTAAAACAGCATCAGCTGCCTTTCTAGCAAGCGCCACAGATGCCGGCTCTGTCATAGGACGTGTTAAAACGCCAGGAGCAAATTGCTTATATTGGCCAACAACACCACAAATCGTTTTAGGATAAGCGGTTGAATTAACACGATTCATAACAACCGTTCCAACAGCAACCATTCCTTCAAAGCTTGTACGATTTGATTCAAAATACATTACACGCACAAGGCATTGGCGCTCTGTCAATGGATAAGTTACTGTTTCTACCTTCTTATTATCATTCTTCCCAGTACTCAATTTCCCAGTACCCAAATGATGCGAAGAACACCCAACAGCAACCAACGGCGCTAAACAACAGCTAATAAAAATAGTCCAACATTTTTTTTTCATCTTATACAACACATTCCTATGTTATTGAAATACTCGAAATTTTAATGAGTTCTCAATATATATCCAAAGAAAGTATACGGTTAATTGTTACTACTTAGTAAAGTTTTAATACAATTAATAATTTAAAAAAAACTTATGCGAAATAAAAAATAAAAAACTATTAATTTACGATTTAATATTGTCATTACGAATGGGAAAATGATGTAAGACGATACCATTCCTCACACTTCAATCACAATAAAATACCACGCTTCTGAAAATTCTCTAGCAGTTCTACATATAAAAAGTTTAAGATACTAAAACTGTCTGCATCCGTATTGAAGCTTCAAATGAATATTCTCTTTATTACAAATTTTTAAAAATAACCAAAGCTAAAGTATAAATGGAGAATACTATCCAAATATATCTCACTTAAAGTCAAAAAATAGTAATATTATCTGTAAAAACCCCTTTATTGCTTATCAACACTGATCCATGAACGCATCCATCATCTCTCTTCTACAGCTATCATGTAAAACAGTACCCTATGATTTTTATCTTTAATAATAAATGCATTTTATATAACCAAAGTAAAATTCTAATCTATTTTCTTTTCACCTACTCCAACTTTATAGGTAAGATCATCACGAGGACGATCGAAAGACATGTGATAACCTGTTATGATATAATGCAACATTTCCGCAATATTGGTAACATGGTCACCAATCCGTTCAATATTTTTTAAACAAAACAGTAAGTGGGTACAAGCCGTAATATTGCGCATATCTTCCATCATATAAGTTAAAAGCTCGCGAAAAAGAGAAGTATACAAAGAATCAATTTTACCATCACGTTCTCGTACGGCATCAACACGCTCCAATAAACGGCTCGTGTAAGCACTTAATACTTCCCTCAACTGACTGAGTGCTAAAGCTGTAATTGTTTCAAGCCCATGGTAAAAAGCAGCAGGTTGGCGTGTCTCTGAAAGAGCTACCGTCCGCTTGGCAATATTTTTTGCCATATCTCCAATCCGCTCAAGATCAGAAGAAATACGAATAGCACCAATAATTTCACGCAGATCAACAGCCATTGGTTGACGTTTGCAAATAATGGCAATCGCTTTCTCATCAATGTCGCGCTCTGCTTCATCCAAAAACAAATCATCACCAATAACTATCGTCGCAAGTTGAGGATCATTACACACAATCGATTCAACAGAGCGTTCAATCATTTTTTCCGCATGATGTCCCATTTCTGTAATTCTTGCTTCTAAATATTTTAGTTCTGCATCATAAGAGCGAACAGTATGTTTCATAGACATCTCTTATACTCCTTCGTGCACCTATCCAAAACGCCCAGTAATATAATCTTGCGTACGTTGCTCTTTTGGTGAGGTGAAGATCATTTCAGTTGCACCAACTTCTACCAAATGCCCTAAATGAAACATGGCAGTATATTGAGAAACACGCGCTGCTTGTTGCATAGAATGTGTCACAATAACAATTGTATAATTTTGTCGTAACGCATCTATAAGCTCTTCAATCCGTGCAGTTGCAATAGGATCAAGAGCCGAACAAGGTTCGTCCATCAAAATAACTTCAGGACTTACTGCAATAGCACGTGCGATACACAAACGCTGTTGCTGTCCTCCCGATAAACTTGTACCTGCCTCATGAAGACGATTTTTTACTTCTTCAAATAAACCTGCTTGCCTCAAACTCTTTTCAACCACATCATGCAATTCGGCACGCGATTTTACTAAACCATGAATACGTGGACCATAGGCAACATTCTCAAATATGGACTTTGGAAAAGGACTAGGCTTTTGAAAAACCATTCCAACACGAGCGCGCAATTCTACAACATCAATCCGCGAGTCATAAATATCCTCTCCATCTAAAGTAATAAGACCCGTTATTTTAGCACCTTCAATCGTATCATTCATACGATTAAAACAGCGCAAAAAAGTTGATTTTCCACAACCTGAAGGACCTATTAAAGCAGTAACTTGATGTTCAGGAATATCAAGAGTAACCCCATGAAGTGCTTCTTTTCCCCCATAAGAGACCCTCACATCCTGACCACGCATTTTCATTTTCATTACAAAAATTCACCTTACTTTAAAATACAAACCTTATCCAAGTGACTGCTTTATCGAAGCTATTGGCGCCTTTCAAATCGTCGACGTAAAAAAACAGCAGAAATATTCATGATTGCAAGAAAAATCATTAATACCATAATAGCGCCTGATGTCTTTTCAACAAAGGCGCGTTCTACTTCACCTGCCCACATGAAAATTTGAACAGGTAAAGCCGTTGCAGGCTCCATAGGTGTAGCAGGAATATTCACAACAAAGGCAACCATTCCAATCAAAAGCAAAGGGGCTGTTTCACCTAAAGCCTGAGCTATACCAATAATCGTGCCTGTCAAAATACCAGGTGCTGCTAAAGGAATAACATGGTGAAAAACCACTTGTGTTTTTGATGCTCCCAAACCTAAAGCTGCCGCGCGAATAGAGAGAGGAACAGCGCGTAAAGCTGAACGTGTTGCAATAATAATTGTTGGGAGTGTCATAAGAGCCAAAACAAGCCCACCAACAAAAGAAGCTGAACGTGGTAATCCAAAAAAATTAATAAAAACAGCCAATCCTAAAAGACCAAAAACAATTGAAGGAACAGCTGCAAGATTATTGATATTCACCTCAATAAAATCTGTAAATTTATTTTTGCGTGCATATTCTTCCAAATAAACAGCTGTTGCTATCCCTATTGGGAGTGAAAGCGCCAAAACTATGGACATCATATAAAGAGATCCAATGATTGCTACACCTAATCCTGCAGTCTCAGCACGGCTTGAAGCACCAAATGTAAAGAAACCAAAATTAAATGTTTTATAAAGCGTACCATCATGCGCTAAACGTTTCATCCATTTTACCTGACGATCCGAAACTTTGCGATTCTTTTCCGCTACATGCAAATCAATCTGTCCCTTATAAGCAGAATCAATATCCGCTGACACCAAAACCTTGATTTTTTGTATTGTTCCAATCAGCTTCGGATTCTTTGTCACCATTTTACGTAATTGAACACGTACACCGTTTGAAAACATACGGTTAATATCCCGCAGTGATGCCCTATCATTTTGGTCTATATCAAGTTTTTTTGCTAAAGCATTTCGCACAAGAAGGGGATAATTAGCAGTGATGAGTATTTGTGGATTTATTTTACGCTGACCACTTGGATCAATGATTTTTTCATCCAAATAAATCGATAATGCCATTTCACTTTGAAAAAAAGCTGTATACCCTTGACTAATAATAGACCATAAAAGTGCAAATAAAAAAAATAAACCAATAAAAATAGCAATCAAACCATAAGCTCGGAAACGACGTTCAGCCCAATATCGACGTTTAATGCCAACATTGCGATGAGATAAAAAGAAAACTTCATTCATTCATACTGTTCCCGATATTTACGCACAATATAAAGAGCGAGGATATTCATCAAAAGTGTCATGATAAAGAGCGTCATCCCCAGAGCAAAAGCGACAAGCGTTTGGGGAGAATTAAATTCAAAATCACCTGTCAACTGATTAACAATCTTAACCGTCATCGTAGTCATTGCTTCAAATGGATTAAGCGTTAAGTTTGCTGCAACACCTGCCGCCAAAACTACAATCATCGTCTCTCCAATTGCACGTGATGCCGTCAATAAAATTGCTCCCATAATCCCTGGAAGAGCTGCTGGTATAACCACTTTTTTAATCGTTTCAGATTGCGTTGCACCTAAACCATAAGACCCTTCACGTAAAAAACGTGGAACAGCTGTGATAACATCATCAGACAAAGAAGAAACAAAAGGAATCAACATAATTCCCATCACAATTCCAGCCGTTAAAACACTTTGAGACATAATAAAACCAGCACCACCAGAAAGAGACACAGAGAGATCTTGCAAAAATGGTCCAACAACCTTCAAAGCAAAAAAACCATACACAATGGTTGGAATCCCAGCCAGTACTTCCAACAATGGCTTAACAATTGATCGTAACCGCGTAGAAGCATATTCAGCCATATAAATAGCTGAAAACAATCCTATAGGAACAGCAAAAAGCATCGCTATAAACGCAATATAAAGTGTACCTGCAAGAAGCGGTATTAAACCAAACTGCCCCACTTCATTACCCGAACCACTTGCTGAAAAACGCGGATCCCAAACCGTTCCAAAAAAGAAGTTGGAAAAGGGTACAGATTGAAAAAAGCTTATCGTTTGAAAAAACATGGATAATGCAATGGCAATTGTCGTCAAAATCGCAACGACAGATGCACAAGCCAACCCACTCACAATAAAACACTCAACCTTATTGCGTGCACGATGACGAGGAGAAACTTGCATAACTCCACAGATGAAACCACAAAATGCAATAACAAAAAGAAAACTATGGCCAATAAACTGCAACTTTTCAGAAGAATGAATCCATGACTGCGCTATCCTTAACACTTCATTAGATGTTTCATGCGGAAAAATAAACCCTTTTGCAAATAACTGAGCACGCACTTCTTCATATGAGGAGGGAGAAAAATCTTCCTTAAAACGATGCATCATTTCAACTAAACTTCGAACAGCCTCCAAAATGAGATCATGATTTACAAGCTCTGTCATAGGC
Source organism: Bartonella japonica (assembly GCF_040545385.1). Lineage (NCBI taxonomy): Bacteria > Pseudomonadati > Pseudomonadota > Alphaproteobacteria > Hyphomicrobiales > Bartonellaceae > Bartonella > Bartonella japonica. The sequence continues at coordinate 8,405 of NZ_JBEPLT010000010.1, read as the reverse complement.
GCACTATATGCACCAACCTCTTGAGAAGCACTATATTCTAAATAAATTGCACTACCATTCTCCCAGACAATTAAAAAAATAACAGCTGGAATAACAGCCATTAAAAATGTCCACCAGCCGTAGTAATATGCACGAGAGTGCATTTTATATTGTGAAAACTCTAGGTAACGCGCGCGCGCATAAGAAATACAAAAACCAATAAAACCAAAAAGTAGTAATAGCAAAATAACAAAGGAAATGCGCATATTATCTTTCACTTTTTACAAAAAAGTAGCACACAAAACTCCTCCACTGAAAATCCAGCCAATTATTTCAAAGTCATCACTTTATTTCAAAATCATCACTCTTCCAGCTGAAAAAGCAGAACGCTGTGCCTGGCGCTCTTCCTCAGAAGCAACAACCAGACCATATTCATCCAACGGGCTATCTGGACCAATCATTTGATCAGAAATAAAAAAATCTATATACTCCCGCAAACCTGGAACAATTCCTAAATGTGCTTTTTTCACGTAGAAAAAAAGCGGACGAGAAACTGGATATTCACCACTAGAAATTGTCTCAACAGTTGGCATAATACCATTAATATTTACAACCTTTAATTTATCTGCATTATTTTGATAAAAAGACAAACCAAAAACACCCACCCCTGTTTTATGAGAAGCTAGACGTGCAAATGTTTCAGAATAATCACCATCAATATCAATGACTTTACCATCTTTACGCACAGCAATACAAGCAGTGTATATCGCCTTATTACTCATCCCCAAAGCTTTCATCACCTCAACTGCTCCACTCTCTTTACAGCCCGCAGCTAGCAATTTTTCTTCAAAAACTTCACGAGTTCCATGTTTCTCCCCAGGAATATAAGCAGCTATTGTCCAATCAGGAAGAGAATTATTCACTGTATTCCATTTCAAAACATCATTAGGCTGTAATTTTCCATCTTTTATAACCTGAGCAGCAAGTGCTTTATAAACATCTACTGGCCGTAGTTTCCAATGAGGTCCATTTATATTTGTTGCCAAAACAATGCCATCATATCCAATACGTATTTCCTCAACATCTTTTACACCAGCATCAAAACAAGATTGTAATTCACTAGGCTTCATTACCCGTGAAGCATTCACGATATCGATTGTATTCTTCCCAATACCACGACAAAATTCTTTAATACCAGCTCCTGTCCCACCCGATTCGATAACAGGAACCTTAAAATTAGGATAAATTTCTCCAAATATCTCAGCAACAATCTTTTGGTAAGGTAAAACTGTAGAGGAACCAGAAATCTGAATTCGATCGCGTGCATTACCAACATTAACAGTCAACAATACAGCACAAATCACGCCTATTCCAAACGACAAGACTCTGCTCATCCATAACCTCCTAAGAATCTGAGCCAAGAACTTTATTTCATATCATATAATCATCTGAATTGTCATTCACATTTACAACATGACATATATAAAAGTAGTATTAATCACTTTTTTCACAAAACTATGTTGCGGCTCTTTATTTACAAGATTTAGTTTGAACGTTTGCGTTCAACAATATCCCAGAAAAGATGAGCAATATCCCTACCACCAAAACGTTTAATTTCACGAATTCCAGTAGGAGATGTCACATTGATTTCCGTTATATAATCTCCAATCACATCAATTCCCACAAGAAGAAGGCCACGTTCCTTTAAAGCTGGACCAATGCACGTGCAAATTTCATAATCACGTTTTGTTAAATCAATATTTTCCGCACGCCCTCCCACATGCATATTAGAGCGAACTTCCGTTTCTGCTGAAACCCGATTTATCGCTCCAACAGGCGCACCATCAAGCAAAATAATCCTTTTATCTCCTTTTCGCACTTCATTCAAATAACGCTGAATGATAAAAGGTTCACGGTACATTTCCACAAACATTTCCAACAGCGATGCTAAATTGCGATCATCCTGTTTCAAATGAAAAACACCAGTTCCCCCATTGCCATAAAGTGGTTTTATAATAATGTCACCAAATTCCGCTCTAAAATCCATTACCTCTTCAATATCTTTTGTAATTAATGTCTCTGGCATCAAATGTGAAAATTCCGTCACAAAAATTTTTTCTGGACTATTACGCACCCATGCAGGATCATTCACAACAAGCGTCTTAGGATGAATACGCTCTAACAAATGTGTTGTAGTAATATAATTGAGATCAAAGGGAGGATCTTGACGTAAAAGAACCACATCCATATCCGTCAATTGCGTGCGAAAAGGCTTTCCTAATTCATAATGTCTCCCCTCTTTATCATGTACCGTTAATGGATCTAGTTTTGCAATGACAAAACCATCGCGCATAGATAAACGGTCTGGTGTATAATGAAAAAGAGAATGTCCTCGTTCTTGCGCCGCTAACGCAAGTGCAAATGTCGTATCTCCTTGAATCCGAACTGTTGAAATATGATCCATCTGAATAGCAATTTTCATAAATAAAACTTCCCTATGCTGAAAGCAGACTAGTCTATGTGCCGTAAACTTAGTAAACTATAAAAAAACTATGACAAGAGAAAACCCATGATACAAAAAGCGGACGAAAAATTAAGTAATGAAGAAATCGAACGCTATGCACGCCACATTATTATGCCTGAAATTGGTGGGGCAGGACAACAAAAACTCAAAACTGCACGCGTTCTTGTTGTTGGAGCCGGTGGACTTGGCTCCCCTATCCTCACCTATTTAGCTGCTGCAGGCGTTGGTACTCTTGGAATTGTTGATGACGACATCGTTGCACTTTCTAATTTACAACGCCAAGTTATTCACAAAACCAATACAATTAATCAACCCAAAACTGATAGTGCCCAAGTTTCTATAAAAGCAATTAATCCCCATATTATGGTTGAAAAACATAATATACGATTGGATAAAGGTAATGTGGATAAACTGCTAAATGCCTACCACATCATTGTTGACGGAAGTGATAATTTTGCCACACGCTACCTGCTTGCTGATCATGCTGCCCAATGCAAAAAGCCTTTAATAAGTGGTGCTGTAGAACGTTTTAACGGCTCACTCACAGTGCTTATGCCTTATAAAGACAATAATCCTCATTACCGTGATATCTTTCCCAATCCACCTGCTCCTGGCACTCTCCCAACCTGTGCAGAGAATGGGATCATCGGCATTTTACCTGGAGTCATTGGGACACTCCAAGCAATGGAAGCCGTTAAGCTTATCACAAACATTGGTGAACCATTAGTGGGAAAAATTCTCCTGTATGACGGCTTATTTGCCCAATTTAATGTTGTGACCTATAAAAGATCAAATTCTAGTGCAAATGCAAAAAACATCTGGATTGGTGTGTAAGAATTTTGGAGACAAAAAATACGAGCAGCAAAACCATATTCAACCATTTTCCTATTGTGCATAACAATTACTTCATGGACAAGCACTTTGAAAACTCTTAAATCATGACTTATAAACAGATAAAAAAATGATATCTTTCTTTGAAATGCCGCAAAAAATTAATGATCTGCAGGTGTATAGTTATATCAAAAAAGACGTTAGTTCATCAAGCATAATAAAGTGCAGTTTGAGAATGATTGCACGTGCAAGTGCAATGCTCTCTTTTCCTCATATAGATAACAACGATACGCAGAAGAATTGGTATCAATTTCATGCAAAGCTTGAACTATATGACTATTCCGTTCAGAATAGAAGAGAGACAGTCCATGAATCGATAATCCTTCCGTAATAATCTTACTCATAGTGCAAAGCATTAAGAGCGATCATCGGCGCTTGAAAAAATAGCTCTATTTTTACTGCAAATTTTACGCAAGTCTTCCTTTTCTTCAATAAATTCTCATTGTTAAAAAGAATTTCACCTCATTGATCAAGCATTTTTAAAAAAGGCAAAATTACAAAATAGACAACATTGTTACCATCTTTTTATCTAGGTTTTCCCACCAACATAACTGTCTCTCCTTCTTTAATTTCAAAAGAAATTTATTCAGGGATATATTTTTCTTTCCCTTGGCACAATGCTACAAAAAAATCATGTACCGCAAATTTATCGTTGTAATCTCTTCCGCAAATCAAAAGCATCTCGCACAGCCTTACCAATAAACGGAAGCAACGATAGCGTAACAGCAATAACAACCAATCGCACTTCTTTTTCCAATAAAGCACTCTTGATATATTTCAGCCCTACTCATCTTCCTTGCTATCTGTTAATAAAGGAACAGGTTGATCAGATAAGCTGCGTAAATAAAGTAAAAGATCAGCACGATCTTGATCATTTGTTATCCCACGAAAAGACATAATTGTTCCTGGAAATGTATTACGTGGTGACTGCAAATAACGATCTAAAGTGATAAAATCCCATTTCTGATCAGAATTTGCACGCAATACTCGTGAATAAGCAAAACCTGGTACCGCTGCCAAAGGGCGGTTCACTATATCCCAAAGCATTGGACCAACACGTCCTGACTGATTGTGTCCAGAGGTATGGCATATAGCACATTGACGAAAAATTTTACGTCCATTTTCAAGATCGCCTTGTTGAAGGCGACTGCTCAACGACAAAGAAGAAGCAGATATTTGTTGCTTTTCCTCAAGTACATCATTTTTTACAATTTTAGAAGGTTGAATAGATAACGAATTATCATAAACTCTATCACTCAATGTGGAAATTCCCACCAAAATAATCAGCGCAAATAAACAGGCACAAATAAAATAAATAACCGTAGAGCGATTCATAAAAAACTTAAACATTCATGTTTTTATTACTCCTTTTATTGTAAGCTTTTTCGCTATAACATACAACAGCATAAATGCATCATACATATAGCATTCGGAAATTTATAATGGCTATTGAACCAATTATTTTTATCCCTGCCCGCATAGGCTCAACCCGTCTCCCACGAAAAGCTCTCGCAGAAATCGCTGGAAAACCAATGATTGTCCATGTTGCTGAACAAGCAAAAAAATCTGCATTAGGACGTACCATTGTTGCAACAGATCATCCGGATATCGCCAAAGTCGTTACAGATTACGGGCATGAATGTATTATAACGCGCCATGACCATCAATCTGGATCTGATCGCATTTATGAAGCTTTAACCCGTACTGACCCTAAACAACATTATAATGCTGTTTTGAATGTACAAGGTGATCTGCCAACAGTCACCCCTCGTGAAATCATCAGCACATTATCCCCTCTAGAAAATAGTTTAACTGATATTGCAACCTTGGGCGCAAAAATCGCTGAGGAAGACGAAAAAAGAAATCCGAATGTTGTCAAAATTATTGGTACACCACTTTCCCCAAAACGTCTGCGTGCTCTTTATTTTACCCGCGCAACAGCACCTTATGGAGATGGTCCTCTTTATCATCATATTGGAATATATGCCTATCAACGTGAAGCACTTGAAAAATTTGTAATGTTTAAATCCTCTCCACTCGAAAAACGTGAAAAACTTGAACAATTACGCGCATTAGAAAATAATATGCGTATCGATGTAGAAATTGTTGATACAATTCCCTTAGGAGTTGATACACAATGTGACCTTGAAAAAGTACGTAAAATTTTAGCATGAAAACACTCAAACAAACCAATAAAATCTCCTTCCAAGGAGAATATGGTGCAAATTCCCATATTGCTTGTTCTCATATGTTTCCCGATATGGTTGCTGTCCCCTCTGCTACTTTTGAAGAGGCACTCAATTTAGTGGAAAGTGGGCAAACCGATCTTGCTATGATTCCTATCGAAAATACTCTTGCTGGTCGCGTTGCGGATATTCATCACCTTTTACCGCACTCATCTCTCTATATTATTGGTCAATATTTTTTGCCTATCCATTTTCAACTCATGGTTTTACCTGGCGTTACACATGAAGAAATTAGAACCGTCCATAGCCATACCCATGCTCTTGCACAATGCCGTAACATTGTACGTAATAATGGCTGGATGCCTGTCACCTTTGCTGATACAGCTGGAGCTGCAAAATTTATTAAAGAAAATGCGAATCGTTCACAAGCAGCCTTAGCACCTCTGATTGCAGCAGAAATCTATGGACTTGATATTCTTGAACAAAACGTTGAAGATAGTCCCCATAATATTACTCGTTTTGTTATTCTTTCACGAACACAACAACATGTGTCTAAACCCAAAAACGGTGAAAAAATAATCACTAGCCTTCTTTTTCGAGTGCGCAATGTGCCAGCTGCACTTTATAAAGCTCTTGGAGGATTTGCCACAAACGGTATTAATATGACAAAATTAGAAAGCTACCAAATTGGTGGAAATTTCAATGCAACGCAATTTTTCGTTGATCTAGAAGGACATCCTGAAGATCCTATGATGCAGCTTGCCCTAGAAGAACTCTCTTTCTTTTCTGCTGAATTGCGCATTATTGGCATTTATCCTGCTAAAAGTGATAGAATATTACAAACATAACTGAAAATATAAAGGACACGTAAATTGCACAATTTTTCTAAATTGCACAATTTCTCATTGACACCGAAAAGTACCCTAAAGACATCATGGTACAACTTGCTCTAGAAGAATTATCCTCTTTTTTGCTGAACTAACTTCATAATGGGTAAAAACGCTCCTTTATAGAATATTTAATGTATTTAAATCATATTCTTACATAAATAATGCGCGTACACTTAGAGCAGATAATGTATAAGTACCGATACACAATTTCCTTTGGCTATCCGCTTTCTCTCTTACAAGCGGATACTTTTTGTAAAAAAACATACTGTATTTTATATTTAATCTTTTATAGCAATTTATTTTAAAGAGATGACTATAAATTTCCTAAATAAAGCTATAAAATAATTTAACTTTCTACCAATGTACATCAAACAATAATGTTTTTCATTATAATTTATACAATGTTTAAATGTCATTTAACTTTGTTTAAAATGTCGTTTAACCTTGCTTTGATATCTAAATTTTAACTTTAGCATATTTACGAGAACTAACTTATGATTAATTGTATTTTTAAACAAATGATGAGAAAAATCTGTACTAAAGGATTGTTGCTTGCCAATATTTTCATTTTCTCCACTGTTGCGTTCGCTGGGTTTGGTGAAAGAAAATGGGATTTTGCACGAGGTGAAAGTGTTGCGATTGGTGCACACTATGCGATGAGTGAAATATATAGAGGTGCTGAATATTCTTGCAAAGCATTTAATCCCCCAAAAGTAACATTTACTTTATCGTACTTGTCCTCTTCTGACTTGAATAACTTAAGAATTGTTGCTGACAATAAAAATAAAATAACCCACGATAAAAAAAATAAAATCTCTCGAGATAAGCTTCCCTACATCAGGAAATTATATCCTTACAAATATTACCAATAAACGAGTGATTGGAGTAGATTGCGATGCAGGTGATTATGACTAACCATACTGTCAACAGTACCTCACTGAAATAAATTTACCCAAAAATGTTCTAGTGAACCTTTTTCGCAATCACAGTTCATTAATTATCAACACCTGATTTTTAGAGGATTTTAATTCTTGTGCTTGTCTAGCAAAAAACAAATTATTTGAAAAAAAGCAATAGATTGTGGATTACAGTGTGCTATTGAGCAAAAACATTTTGCCCACTTTTTCGATTACAATAAATTACCAATTGTAACGAATTATATAACCTGTATGTTTTCCCCCTCTGTTTCACTATTATAAATACCTTGTCATTTATTGTGCACTTTAGTAAAGTGAATTTCCTATTCTAAAATTTCTTAAGAAACCTTAGCTTATTAACACCTTCTTACCTCTCATAATTCATATCGAAAAAATAAACACTTTGTTTATACTCAATGAATAGGGAAAACTGTCCTTATAAAAATTAATAAATCTCTATCCTCTTTTTAAAAGATATAAATAAAGCATATCGCGAACGGAAGCATCACAAATTCTTATTAAAATATTCTCTATATAGGATATTATGTCAGAAAATCGCTACTAAATCATAGAGAATTTGTGAGTAATATCCCTACTTATCCTGTTACCCCAAACCTACAGTTGATATACGTATCAAACGTAGAGCGTTCTACCGCTTTTTACAAATTCATCTTCAAGAAAGAGCCTGTATTCATCTCGCCACGCTATGTTGCGTTTGCTTCTTCAGGTGATGCACTTTTTGCACTCTGATCTGGGGGCGATATGCCTGAGAAAAATGTACCTCGTTTTTCAGAAATCGGCATTATGTTGCCTACTGGAGAGAACGTAGATAAAACTCTATGCGGAATGGCAAAAGCAAACCACCGTTGAGATAAATGTCTTGAAGGAACCATATACTGATGTATTTAGACGTACCTTCCTTCTCCACCGCGCATTGCATAAAAATATAATAATATCAATTATTTATTGGATAAAATTTTATATGAATCCACTTAGGAATCCACATTTTTATACGTAA